>CAZCXZ010000097.1:0-13255 GCA_964502705.1 Uncultured Candidatus Berkiella sp.
GATCCGTACCCCTTCTGGTGGTGGCATCCGGGCACCTGAGCATCATTCAGATAGTATGGAAGCGTTGTTTTCCCAAATACCTGGATTGCGTGTGGTGATCCCTTCCAGCCCTTCTAGAGCGTATGGATTATTGCTAGCGGCAATTAGAGATCCTGATCCTGTGATCTTTATGGAGCCAAAACGCATTTATCGATTGGTTAAAGAAGAAGTGCCAGACGATGGTGAGGCTTTACCATTAGACGTGTGTTTTGTACTGCGTGAAGGCAAAGATATTACCCTCGTGACCTGGGGCGCGATGGTACATGAAACGCTGCAAGTGGCTCAAAAGTTATCGGCTCAAGGCATCGAAGCAGAAGTGATTGATGTGGCTACGGCCAAACCCCTTGATATGGATACCATTTTACAATCTGTTGAAAAAACAGGTCGTTGTGTGGTGATCCAAGAAGCAAATCCGACCTGTTCACTTAGCTCGGAAATTATTGCCCAGTTAGCCGAAAAAGGCTTAACCAGTTTGATGGCGCCACCTCAAAGAGTCACGGGTTATGACACCGTCATGCCGTTGTATCGTTTAGAAAAATTATTTATCCCAAGTGAACAGCGCATTATGAATGCGGTTAAAAATGTATTGGAGTATGCATGAAGACGTTTTTATTACCCGACCTTGGTGAAGGATTACCTGACGGCGAAATTACCGAATGGCATGTTAAGGAAGGCGAAGATATTCAAGCAGATTCGCCATTGGTTTCTATTGAAACCGCTAAAGCCATTGTGGAAGTGCCTTCACCGTATACGGGGAAGATAGCCAAATTATATGGCAAAAAGGGTGACATCATTTTAACGGGATCGCCCTTAGTTGATTTTAACGTGGCAGCACGTGAAGAAACGGGCACGGTGGCTGGCGAAATCAAAGTAGGCACAGAAGTGGTCACCGAGCAGGCTATGTCGATTTCGAGTCGTGTACAAGGCGTCAAAGTATTGCCTGCAGTGCGAGCATTGGCAAAAAAGCTCAACGTTGATTTAGCGACCATTACCCCAACGGGTGCAGACAATACTATTACTGCCGACGATGTGAAGAATGCCAATCAAATGCTATCACAAGCACCTACGCTGGAACCCTTGCGAGGGGTGCGTCGTTTTATGGCAACGGTGATGGCGCAGTCCCATGCAGAAGTGGTGCCAGTGACGGTGGTTGATGATGCAGATATTACTGCCTGGGTGAAAGAAAAAGATTTCACGACACGCGTGATCCAAGCAATGAGTAAAGCTTGCCTTGAAGAGCCCGCATTAAATGCTTGGTATGACGGTAAGATGATGGGGCGTCGACTTTTTAAAGAAGTGCATCTAGGCCTTGCGATCGATACTGAAGATGGTTTATTTGTGCCGGTCATTAAAGATGTACAGAGCAAAACCAAGGAACAAATTCGCAGCGAGATTGAAACTTTAAAAGGAGAAGTGCGTGCTCGCACGGTTGCGCCTCAAAAATTACAAGGCAGCACGATTGTGCTATCCAATTTTGGTAATTTTGCAGGTCGTTATGCGAATCCCATTGTTGTACCACCAACCGTTGCTATTTTAGGCGTTGGCTCATTAAGAGAAGTGGTTCTGCCGCATCAGGGTGTACCCGCTATACGTTCAGTATTACCTTTATCACTGTCTTTTGATCATCGTGCGGTTACAGGGGGGGAGGCAACGCGCTTTTTATCCTTATTAATACGTCATTTGCAGTAAATGTTAACAGGATTTGTCCTGCGTAGTTGATTTAGCAATGTAGCAGGATGACAAATATAACTCTTTGCACTATACCTTAAGTAAGCCTATTTAGGACGATTCTACTTATTGTTAGCTAATATTTATCCAAGGAGATACGTATGCGTAAAGGTTTATTAGGTGTGATTGTTGGCGTTGGCATGTTGTTCGCGCAAAGTGCTGGTGCTGCTGAGATGATTCGTTATGACAAATCTGCTGCTAAAACACAGCCAGAACAAACTGTTGCTCAAATCCAAATGGATGGTGGTTGCAAAGGTCCTAATTGCCGCCCATGTGCAAGAGTATGCCCACCAAAACATCATCATCATAGAAAGCACTGTGGTAGCCATAAACATGGAAAACACCACCATAAACAATCAGTCAAAAAACATCAATCTACTAACGCTCCAGGCCATAACGAAAGAATCGAAGAAAAGAAAATGTCCACCGGCACCAGAAACGCCCCTAATGCAAGAAAAACAAGCTACCAAGGCAGCAACAATGACACATATATGGAAGAATACATTGACGATGTAGGCCGTGAACACCGTTAATTAAATTTTTTTCATGAACTGAAAAAAGTCACAAGAGCGTGTGTAACCCCAAGGTTACACACGCTTTTTTTTTTCCTGCTCCCCACCTATGTCTCCCAACTGTTTGCTGATATGTCAGTTTTTGCCCCCTGGAAGCGCGCAGTTCAACTTTTTATTTAGTTTTCAAAATTAGATAATGAACTATCGCTGTGTGTGTAAGCACCCAGTTTTAATAAAAACATAATATTTATAACAACAAAAAAAGTAGTTAGGGGGACTTACCTATGAGTACCAAAAAAATGATCTTAGCGAGTCTTTTAGTGTCGTGCTTTGCACTGTCGTCTGTTGTAGAAGCTCGAGGAGGCACAGGTGGTTCAGGTGGCGGTGACGGTCGTGGTGGACGAAGCGATGGTTCAGGGATTGGCTCAAATCAAGGCTTTGGTAGATCTGGCGACGGCGGCTATGGTGAATCAAGATCCGATCAAGGCCGTGATTTTCGTAACAATAAAGAAAGAAGCCAGCGTGATCGTGTAGGTGGCGACTTATTAAATGAAGGTTTACGTACGCCTAAATAAGTTTACTGTATATATAGTCTATTCAGGCAGTACTTACTCAACGTTGAGCAAGTGCTGCCGATACAATAAAGGAGTTAAGACTTTAGGAGAGAAGATTATGAGTCAACGTAAATGGTTAGGTGCAATTATTGTCATTGCTTTATCAAGTTTAACTGCTGCATATGCAATTGAGAATGCATCAGGTGATCGAGATACCTCGCGTGGTTCAAATTGGGAGTCAAGTGATCGCACTCCTGAACAAGCACGTGGTGGGTATTATCAAGACAATGAAATGCGCGCACGCCATCAACGCGCACGTGATGATGACGCAGAACGTCGTTACTCAAGAGATTTTGATGTTCAAGGTAAAATGAACAACTAATTAAGCGGTTCATAACGTTGAGCGTTCAAAGCACAAGGATTACCTTGTGCTTTGACGTGTTTGTTCTTTAATTTACAGGTGAGTATTTACCGCTACCATTCCATTCATACATGATGTAATCCGTTACTTTCAGATCACCTTTGTCATCCCATGCTTTGTCACCCAGCACAGTTTTGACCGTGTTTTTATGTAACCAATCAGCCAACACTTTTCCATCAGTGGATTTAGTGGCTTGCATGGCATTAGCGATAGCTTGAACCGTTGCGTAGGAATAAAGTGTATAACCTTCAGGATCAAGATTTTCAGCTTTGAATGCTTTTACGGTGTCTTTAGCGGTGGGTAGGGTGCGGGGATCAATACCAAATGTCATATAAATCCCTTTTACCATTTTATGTCCACCCGCAGAGGTAACAAAATCAGATGCCACTATACCGTCACCGGCAATGATAGGGGTCTTAACATCACTATCGCGCAGTTGTTTTACAAAAGCGCCGGCTTCTGAATGTAATCCGCCGAAGTAAATAGCGTCCGGATCCAGTTGTTTGATTTTGGCAACGATGGCAGAAAAATCTTTGGTGCCGCGAGCAACGCCTTCAAATAATCCAATTTTGATTTTACGCGATTCCAATGAATCTTTGAGATCGGTCGCAAGTCCTTTTCCATAGGTATCGTTATCATGGATAATTGCGACCTTTTTTGCTTTTAGATTACTTGCAATAAATTTAGCGGCTACTACCGATTGTTGATCGTCACGCCCGCACATCCGAAAAATCGTTTTCAAACCTTGCTCGGTGATTGAAGGGTTAGTTGAGCCAGGTGTAATCATTAATGCGCCATTATCACCATATATTTTAGAAGCTGGCATGGTAGATGATGAACAAAAGTGGCCGATAATGGCGGTTAATTTTTCATCTTCGATAAGGCGTTTAGCAACCGCTAGCGCTTGTTTAGGTTTGCATGCATCATCTGCTTTTATCAGCTCAATTTTTTTGCCATTAATACCGCCTTTTTGGTTAATATCACCAACGGCTTGTTCAGCACCTAGCCAAAATTGATCTCCAAAAGATGCATAGGGGCCAGAAAAAGGGCCCGCAATGCCAATTTTAATGACATTGTCATCTGCCATCGCGACACTGGCATTCAGAAATGCCAATGCCATCAGGCCTTTTAGTAACTTGTGCATGCAACACTCCTTGTTGGATTTGCTAAATAACGATTAAGCTCTTTCATAAAATGGATTAGGAAGTTTTACTTTGACTTCTGCATAGCCACCTTTAAGATCGGACTCCTGATCGCCCACATTCAAAATAATATCAAAACCCTGTAGCGCAATGTGTTTTCTCGCATTCGCTTTAAAGGCTTGATCGTTTTGTTGATCATTATCAATGGGTTTGAGTAATAATTCTTCCCACTGCTCAAAACCTGCCGCTTTAAGATTTCTATCAGTGATTGCTAAAAGTTCAGGGGTATTGGGTCGTTCACTAATGAAAAACACGGCGACGCCATGATCGATAGCATGTTGATATAAACTCAATGTTGACAGCAAGGCAGCGCTGTTTCCCTGCATGTAAGCGCCTGTGAGTGCTTGAGCGTTACGGGTAAAAGAAAGTCGCTCAAGATCTTTGTAGTTTGAAAGAGCGGTTTCATCAACATCTAAGACAATTGCCATTCGGTTTTGTCGTTGACTTTCAAGTTGTCTATCTAAGTAATCTTTTGCCTCATTGATTTTTAATTCAACATCATTATGGTATTTACCTGATTGGTAATATTCGCGTAATTGTTGATGTGTAGAGGTGGGTGCTGCAGGTGTGAGTGCATAGACAGGTAAAGCACCTAACAACGATAAACATAAAGTGGCAATTTTTAAAGTCATGGATGATCTCATTACATCTTGAAAAAACCAAGATTACCGTAACTCTCACCACCGAGGAAGAGGGGCACCTTGTCTTGCGCGTAGATCGTTTAAAAGGATTAAGGCAATACTAAAAATAAGCGGAATAAAAAGTGCTTGGATCAGGACATTTGATATACAGACTGCTAAGTACAAATGCGTGGTGGAAATGAGAAAGGTCTTAGCAAGTGTTACGAGGCAAAGCAGCATGGAAAAGGATACTGCGATATCGATTAACAATGGGAAAGTCAAAACGAATAACGTATGCCACCAATTACCCCAAACTAAGCGGTGGCTCGTTAGTAACGTTTGTAATACATTTTGGTTGTCGGTGATGAAGAGAATAAATGAAAACATTAAAGAGATTGCGAGAATAACCCCCGGTACAATCAGAAAGAGAGTGCCACTGATGACCATCAAGGCATATAAAACACCCAGCAGCAGTAACGGCACGAGCTTAGAGAGTGCATGAACAATCGAATCCATCAGTGTCAGTGGTAATTGTGCCGTGATGCAGTAAATACGGAAGATAAGTGCACTCAGCAGGATAAAGCTAAACAACCAGAAAAATAGGGCACTGATGATAAATCGTAGATTTTGTGCCAACTCAGCCAACGAAAACGGTGATTTTATGTCGATGAAAAGCTGTGGAATGAATATAAAAGCTGCTGCAAACAGAGAATAGGGCACAGCGCGCCAAAAAATATGCTTATATAAATGAAAGCCATGTTCGATAATAGTTAGTTTGTCTTGAGGCTCACTTTTTAAAGTAAACATACTAATGGGAGTGTCCTATTTTGTTGCTATTGCATACTCTAAGTATATATTATCGTGAATAGCAGTCACTTTTCCAACCACATAAGAACATATTGATGAAAGCGCTTAGCATTCGCAACTTAAAGAAAGTCTATACCAATGGTACGCAGGCACTTAAAGGCATAGACCTTGAAGTGGCTGAAGGTGATTTCTTTGGTTTATTAGGGCCTAATGGCGCCGGAAAATCAACTACTATTGGGATCATTGCGTCGCTCGTTAACAAATCAAGTGGTCAGGTGGAGATTTTTGGCCATGATCTCGATAAAGAACCGGCTAAAGCGAAATTGTTACTGGGTTTAGTGCCACAAGAATTTAACTTCAATGTGTTTGAACGTTGTATCGATATTCTTACCAATCAAGCAGGATATTATGGGATCCCCCATTCCAAAGCCATGGTCCAGGCCGAATACTATCTTAAACGACTGGGGTTATGGGAAAAAGCGTTTGATCCTGCCAGAACGTTATCCGGCGGATTAAAACGACGTTTAATGATTGCCAGAGGCTTAATTCATAACCCTAAGTTATTGATCCTCGATGAGCCAACGGCAGGAGTCGACATTGAATTGCGGCGAACACTATGGGCATTTTTACAAGAGATAAATGCAAATGGCGTAACCATCATTCTAACGACACACTATTTAGAAGAAGCAGAAAGTTTATGCAAGCAGGTTGGTATTATTAATCATGGTGAGTTGATTGAAAATACCTCGGTGAAACAATTAATGTCAAAGCTGCATCGTGAAACGTTAGTATTGGATCTTAAAACGCCGCTAAACGCCAAGCTCCAGCTACCGGGTTTTGAGCTTGTGCAAAAAGATGATGTAACACTAGAAGCCAGTTTTTCAAAGGAAATTTCAATCAATCAACTGTTTGCTGCTTTGACGCAACAAGGTGTTGAAGTATTGAGTTTGCGAAATAAGACGAACCGTTTAGAAGAATTATTTCTTAATTTAGTAACAAATAAGTAAAGGTTTACAGTGAATTATATTAATTGGATTGCTTTGTATACGATAATGCGTCGAGAAGTGGTGCGGTTTTTTCGTATTTGGAGTCAAACACTTTTACCATCGCCTGTGTCAATGGTGTTATATTTTGTGATTTTCGGTGGCTTAATTGGCCCACGAATTGGTGCGATAGATGGCTATCGCTATATTGAATATATTGCGCCCGGATTGATTATGATGAGCGTGATAAATAATTCGTTCGCCAATGTCGTTGCCTCTTTTTTTGGTGCGAAATTTCAACGCAATATTGAGGAAATGTATGTTGCGCCCATGGCAAGTTGGGTCATTTTATTGGGGTATACCATTGGTGGCATCGCCAGAGGTTGCTTAGTTGGATTATTAGTTACTTTGGTAGCCTTGTTCTTTACCAAGTTGCATGTTCATAATATAGCCGTAATTGCTTTGGTCGTGTTATTGACCTCGATGTTATTTTCTTTAGCTGGACTTATCAATGCTATATTCTCTCGGAAATTTGATGACATCAGCATTATTCCCACATTTGTATTAACACCACTTACCTATTTGGGAGGTGTTTTTTATTCTATGCATATGTTGTCACCTTTCTGGCAGAAATTATCCTATTTAAATCCGATCCTCTATATGGTTAATGCTTTTCGTTATGGCATGCTGGGTGTATCTGATGTGCCTGTTGAAATGTCATTAATGTTTATTGGCAGCTGTTGCGTGGTGTTGTATCTGTTGACGTGGCATTTATTGGTTAAGGGTACAGCAATAAAAAGCTAATAATTGCTAAATTCATCGCGCTTCCAAGGTAGTTCTTTAGTCGTGTAGTCTTTATTCAATTTAAAGATAGGGTATTTGATAACGTTAAAATAGGGCGAGTAGTCAAAGTCGCTTGGCGTAAATAACCGAGGGTTACGTTGAATGAGTTCAAGGTTATTTTCACTATCGTGCTTAACTAAAGGCAAGATGGGGAAATCGACTGAGTGGAAGGCATCGGCAATCATAGACGAGCAAATATCTTCTGTTGGTTTTAATGCATTATGCTGAAACAAAGATGAGCGCCAGCGTCTAGGAAATAATCCCCAAGGAAATAGAAAGCGCGCAAGATCGAGTACATGACGCACATCATATTTTCTACCAAGCCGGCCTACAGCAAATGCAATCACGCGATTGATATCGCTTTGATCAAGCCCTTGTGGGCGCAAAATTCGAATATGATCGAACTCGTACTTACTGAGAGGGGAGGTAATGGTGCCTTCACCCACTTCGGACTCTATCAGTAGCTGAGTATTGTCTGGATACGTGTTAAAGCACTTAATGGTCTCTTGTAAGTGCTTACCGGGGATCTCATCTAATCGGCCAGCATATAAAGCGGCGTGTGACCATGGGCTGCGGGTAATTTGCGATATGATGCGGCTAACCCGATTGCGTCCTTCAATGAGCAGGACATCACCTGGTCTGACTTCTTGGCAAATTTGGGGAAAGTCACATAAATACGCACGGCGAGGTGGCTCATTCTTTAAGAGCCAATGGCCTGTTTTGTTAATGACCCAATCGGTAAAAGAAAATGTCATGAAGACCCTCTTTGTTGTTATTTATAGTATATCATCGAGATTGGGTGTTTGTCTTATAACTCACATCTAAGAAACGCTCGTTTCTTGTTAAGAGTGTTGATATAATGGCATCCCTTCGCGGAGAGGTGTCAGAGCGGTCGAATGAGCACGCCTGGAAAGTGTGTGTACGGTTAAACGTACCGAGGGTTCGAATCCCTCTCTCTCCGCCAAAACTAAAAAGCCTAATTATCAAAGTCGCTAAAGCGTACTTTGATAATTAGGCTTTTTAGTTTTGAAGCAGCGTGGGGTTCGAACCCGGTACAGAGGGTTCGACAAAATTGCAGGAAAGCAATTTTGGACGCCAAAAGCGCCCGAAGGGTGAGCGCCAAGGAAGGCGCGAATCAATCCCTCTCTCTCCGCCATCCGCCTACGCTTAAGCTTCGGCGTGATGGGACATCACAAGTCGAAGATTTAGCGGAGCGTATGCCGCGCCGAAGCCTCTCAGGCGAAGGCGGGCAGTACAACGTAACGGTCAAGAATAAAATCAATCTCTCTCTCTCTCTCAATATTATCAAAGCCCGCATTAGCTAAGTTTTTTTATATCTGATTTCTACTTCATCACCGGTTTCGGAAACGGTGTATCAACCGCTGCCAACACATCTTGTTTAGTTAAGGCTACTTGGCTTTGTTTTTGCTTTTCCATAAACGCTTTAAAACTCACTATCACCGGCTCAAGTGGTGGTACAAGTTCATGATAATCACTATCTGCTCTGGGCTCAGCGGTAAAGCCTGCGATACTAAGTGCTTTGCGTGTTGTTTTGGTCACAACAATGTCAGAATCTTTTTTACTTTCAAGCGCTAATAAATTGTCATAGATAGCATGTAAACGTTCAGTTGCTTCGACTTGTCGATTTTGTCTAAGTAATCCCCAAGCCGCCGCACGAATATCAGGAAGAATATTAGCAAGGTTAAGAAACTTCGAGAACCAAGATTTCGCCGGAACCGATTCGGGTTGTATTGCTTTGCTGGCGCGTGAAACTAATAATTTACACTGTTCTAATTGCTCAGCATGTTCCTTTGCAACTTGCGCATGATAGGGAACGGGAATAAAGAAGGCGCCATCATAACTGTTTTGTGAAATTTTTGTCAGAAACTCTTCTGTGCGTTGGAGATAGTGTAAACATTTTTCACCAAGGCGCGGATCATTTTCTAAGGAAAGTTTTTGCAAACGATTGAGAGAGTGTTCAAGGTTTTGCAAACCAATTTTGTCAACATAGGCGGAAACATATTGTGTCTCGGCCTGCGCTTGCCCCATCAATATCACCATTTGATTTTTATAGTAGGCGATAAGTTCATTTATGAAAGCTTGGGATTCTGTCAATAACTCACGTGCAGTTTGTTCATTTTCTGGTAATACGCCACGTAACATATATAATTCCTTAAGTATTGAAAAATACTGGGCTAGAAAATGCAGATAAGACTAATAACAAATAGCAAGCGCGTCAACTAATCTGGTTGTTTATAAAGGAAACAATGTATGTTGGATTTTATTCGTCGCTTTCGTGTTGAAATGATAGCAAGCTTGCTTTGCTTAACATTAGGTATTGCTTCTGGCTTCCTTGGCCAATCCGGCGATTCTGCATGGTATATGAGCTTACACAAACCTCGATTTATGCCACCTAGTTGGGTTTTTGGCCCTGTTTGGACAGTGCTTTACCTGATGATGGGGGCGGCCTTAGGTCAATTATGGCGACGCAGGCAACAGCACAAACTATTACTGATATTGTTTGCTGTGCAGTTTATTTTAAATCTTATTTGGTCACCGCTGTTTTTTTATTTTCACAGAATAGATTGGGCGTTAGTGGATATCTCTTTACTTTGGATATCGCTCGTCATTTTTTTAACAGCAGCTTTAAAAATCCGCACGGTATATTGGCTAATTGCGCCGTACTTTTTGTGGGTTAGTTTTGCGTGGGTGCTGAACTTTAGTATTGTAACGCACAATATTTAGATCAGCTTGATGAGTCTGGCGGCAACAACTCCCGCCAGGCAGAAATTATTCGATTAAACGTGGCTAATTACAAAATTGCCGAATGTAATTTTCTCGATAGGCATATTGTTAAAGTTTGCTGCATCATTGTCTAAGTATGCTGCTAACGTCGTTGCATTTAATTGGTCGGTTAATAATAAGCCGAGCAAATTTACAAATGCATGGGTATTATCTGTAGGAATATTTGCGGTAACAGAAACGGCATTATCGCCACCTGCTACGTGTTGGCAGTTTTCTAAGTTTAATAATTTCATCTGCATCTCCCTATAATAAAAACTAAATTAGGCACGTGTAATAGCGTAGTTACCGATAATGATCTTTTCGATAGGCATATCGTTAAAGCTGCCTGCATTTGTATCAATAACGTAGGCCAAGGTTTTTGCATCTAATTGGTTGGTTAGTAACATACCAACTAAGGTAACGAATTGTGACGTGTTTTCAGTTGGAACATTTGCTGTCAAGGTAACAGAAACATCACCACCGGAAACGTGTTGGCAGTTTTCTAGATTTAATAATTTCATTTAGAACTCCATATCAGTTTATTTGATAAGACCACCGACACTATATTTTTTTTCTAAATTGAATGCAACCAACAAGAAAGTCGACGCTCACACTAAATAAACTTGATAGGATAAGAATATTAATAGGTTAGTGCGGCTAGCTCTTTGAAGAATCTCTTGGCATCATTTTCAATCATTTCAATTTTTTCAGAATCCAAACGCGCTAATGTTGAATAAATCATCGATAATCGTTGATTGTGTTGAAGCTGAGATTTGTTTTTAATTAAAAAATGCCAATATAAATAATTAAATGGGCAAGCTTTCGGGCCGTTTTTTTCCTTAACATCATAGGCGCACTGGTCACAATAATTAGACATCTTGTTAATATAAGCGCCACTCGCCGCATACGGCTTACTTGCAAGATAACCACCATCCGCAAATAAGATCATGCCGGTTACGTTGGGGAGTTCTACCCATTCAAAGGCATCTGCATAAACAATAAGATACCACTCATTAATATGATCAGGGTGAATGCCTGCAAGTAGTGAAAAATTACCAATAACCATTAAACGTTGAATATGATGAGCATAGGCGTTTTGTTCAGTTTCAGTGATGCATTGTTTGAGACAGTTCAGTTTAGTTTGTGCTGTCCAGAAAAACGAGGGTAAACCATGCGTCGCTTTAAGAAAGTTCGACGATTTGTATTTCGGCATTTTTAGCCAGTAGATACCGCGCACATATTCACGCCAACCTAGGATCTGGCGAATGAACCCTTCGACACAAGATAAGGGTAAGTTGTGCTCATGGTAAGCGGTTTCAGCAGCTTTAATACATTCCATAGGCTCAAGTAGCCCGATGTTCAAATAAAAGCTGAGGTGTGAATGGAACATCCAAGGCTCGTTTTGGATCATGGCATCTTGATAATCACCAAATAGCGCAAGCCTATCTTTGATAAACAAATCCAGAGCACGTAATGCATCCTTGCGGGTAACTGCCAAATAAAATGGTTCAACATCACCAAAATGATCTGGGAATGATTGTGATATAAGTTTAATCACGTCCTTAGTAATTTGATCCGGTGCTTTTTGAAAATGAAGTGGGATCTGAATTTTACCTTTTGGAAATTTTCGATTCTCAGCATCAAAATTCCATTTACCACCCAGCGGCTTATCATTTGACATAAGAATTTGGTATTTCTTGCGCATTTCCCGATAAAAGAATTCCATGCGAAGCACTTTTCGGTTGCCTGCCCATTCAGAAAATTCCTGAGGGGTAGCTAAAAAACGAGTGTCGTCCCTTATGATCAAAGGTATAGGGAGTTGGTCTTTTAATTCATTCAAAATATTAAGAATGCGATATTCACCTGGCCAGGTAACAACGACTTTGTTAGGTGAAAGTAAATGACAAAATCGCCTAATTTCACCGGCAAGCGTGCCTGAGTTTAATGGATCATCAAGTTTACTATAGACAACATTAAAGCCATTTTTTGTAAGATGCTGAGCAAAATGGCGCATAGCAGATAAAAGGAATGCAAGTTTTTTCTTATGATGCTTGACATAAGTACAATCTTCAAGTGTTTCGCAAATCAAGATGGTGTCTTGACGTTGGTTGTAGTCTTCTAGACTGGATAAGTTCTCGCTGAGTTGATCCCAAAGAATAATACGAAGTGTTTTCATTTTCCAACTTAACAATATGAAGTCTAGAACAAAAGCTATTCTAACCTTCTTTTAAACATCCATCCAGCAATGGATAAAGTAAATATTGCAATAAATGCCATTGGCCATGCATTGAGCAATACCTCAACTGTGCTCATGTCCTTTAAAAAGACACCTTTAATAATAATAAAGAAATGGGTGATTGGAATAAACCAGCTTACAGGTTGCAACCAAACGGGCATATTCTCAATGGGGGTAGCAAACCCTGAAAGTAACATGGTTGGCACCATAAAAACAAAGCTGCCAAGCATCGCTTGTTGTTGGGTTTGTGAAATAGATGAAATAAAAAGACCGACACCAATAATCGATGTAATAAATACAACCATGCTAAAGTAGAAAAGGAGTAAAGAGCCATGGAAAGGAATTTTATACAAAATCATGGCAATTATCATAATAAAAGTACTTTCTGTTATGCCGATAATCATGGCGGGTAACATTTTTCCGACTAAAATCTCCCATGTTTGTAAAGGTGATACTAATAGTTGATCAAAGTTACCCATTTCTCTTTCTCTGGCAACGGAAAGTGCCGTTACCAATAACCCTAACA
>CAZCXZ010000098.1:0-13183 GCA_964502705.1 Uncultured Candidatus Berkiella sp.
ATAAGATAATAAAATATTAAATATGCCCAGAAGAATATAATTATTGAAATCCAGGCAACTGCCAGATAGATCGAAAGATATCCTAGTGTTGAAAGATGCGATCCTTTGTTAAGGTTACTCGCTGCAATTGACCCAATTAAAATCGACGGTAGAGTTAGTACGGTAATAATTAAAGGACTTGATATAATGATGCCAGTTCCTAAAACAAGAACTTTCCATTCACCTAAAATACACAACCATACAAATGAAACTATTCCACCAAATAAATTTGCGATTATCAACGGGATTGAAAGTAATTGAAAAGCCGCTAATAAATACTGCAAGATTAACCTTCATTTAAAAAATGTATTTGGTATTTAGATGTTTGAGTAACCATTAAGTTCAATATGCATTAAAACATACAAGACTGCTTGTACATACAGCTACTTATTAGAATTAATTTTATCTGCAACGGGTCCCTCCCCACAATAAACTTTGCGGGCCGCAGAAGCGCAAAATACGTCTAGTGACTGGGACCCAGATTTGACCTTCTTTCTTACTCGTTAAACAAAATCCTTGAAATAAACAGCATGTCACTCAACAACAGCATAAAGCTCGTAAACCGCGCTCAATTAGCAGCGATCTTTGGCAAGAGCCTAGTTACCATCGATTCTTGGATCCGCAGAGGCTTGCCTATTATCGAAAAAGGCAACAAAACTAAAGAGTGGAAATTCGACACGGCAATGGTTGCGCAATGGCGAGAAGATCAAGCGATTGCTGGTGCCTTGGGTAACGTTGAAGATATCGGTTATGAAGAGCTTAAAAAACGCAAACTTGCTGCTGAAGTTAATCTGCTAGAAGCGGACTTACAAGAAAGACGCAATGAAGTGGTTTCTCTAAAAGAGGTTGAACACGGATTAGCCCATGCCTTTATCACCATTAAACAACGCCTACGAACCATCCCAGATCGAATTGGCGTTGATCTGGCTTCAATGAATGATGAGCAAGTCTGTCGTGAACTGCTTATCAATGAGCTTGATGATGCATTATTAGAACTTAGCCAGATGGATTTCGATGCCCCTCAAGCTGAATAGTATCAGAGGTCATCTTAAGCCCCCACCTCGCTTGACGATATCTGAATGGGCTGATGAGTATTGCTTCTTGCCGGATAATAATGCCGAACCTGGCCGTTGGCGTACATCACGTGCTGCATATCAAAAAGGGATCATGGATGCTATCTGTGATCGCAAAGTTGAAAAGATCACGATTATGACCAGTGCACAAGTCGGCAAAACCAGCATGTTGAATAATGCTATTGGCTATTACATTCATCAGAATCCCAAATCTATCATCATCATGCACCCTACGCTGAAAGATGCAAAAGACTGGTCAACTTTTAAACTAGCTCCCATGGTCGCTAATACGCCTGTTCTTAAAGATAAAGTCGCTAAGCCAAGATCTCGCGATAAAACAAACACCACATTGCGAAAAGAATATCCCGGTGGCTACTTAATGATACTGGGTTCAAACTCCACATCTGAGTTAAGAGGCCGTTCTGCGCCGATCATCTTATGCGATGAAGTTGATGCTTATGAAGCAACGTGTGAGGGTGATCCTATTAACCTTCTATGGAAACGCGCCAATACCTTTAAGGACCGTAAATTGGTCTTAACTAGTACCCCAACCATCAAAGACATTAGCCGTATCGATCAATCCTGGGAAACCTCCGACAAACGTCGTTTTTATGTTCCCTGCCCTCATTGTGGCAAAACACAGTGGCTCAAATGGGCCAATGTTAATTGGGACAAGACAGCCGAAGGTAAACATCTACCTGCTACAGCCTATTACGAATGCGAATCCTGCAAACAGAAAATTGAACACAAACATAAGTCAAAGATGGTCGCACTTGGCGAATGGCTACCTGAGAATCAGTCACAAACCAAGCACGTGGGCTTTCAATTAAACGAATTAATTAGCCCCTGGCGAACCTGGCAAGACGTGGTTGAGGACTTTCTAGAGAAGAAAGCACAAAACGACTTACAAGTGTTCTTTAATGCCGCTATGGGTGAACCCTGGGAAGAAAAAGGTGAAAAGGTTGATGGCAATAATGTTTATATGCGTCGTGAGCACTATGGTCCTGATTTACCTGAACAAGCCGTAGTGTTAACAGCCGGTATTGACGTTCAAGATGATAGGCTGGAATGTGAAATCGTTGCATGGGGCCCAGGCGAAGAATCCTGGAGCATGGATTACATCATCCTTAGGGGTGATCCAAGCCAAGAAATGCTGTGGTCGAAGCTTACAGCAGTGCTATCAGGAACCTATCAGCATGCCTCCGGTGCGAAAATTGGCATCATGGGAGCAGCCATAGATACTGGCGGGCACTACACCCAGGAGGTCTATCGCTACTGTAGGCAACACCCTTACAAGGTCTTTGCCATTAAAGGAAGTTCAGTTCCTGGTGGACCACTTGTAAGTCGCCCTACTAAACGTAACTTAGGCAAGGTCAATTTGTTTTCGGTTAACACTATCACAGCCAAGGATACCGTCTACTCGAGATTAAACTTGGCAGAACCTGGTCCAGGCTATTCACACTACCCATTCAATGAAATGTACTCGGTAGAATACTTCCATCAGCTAACGGTTGAGAAGCGGGTACTAAGGTATAAGCAAGGCAGGCCGTATCATACTTATGTTAAGGCGAGTGGCGAAAGGAATGAAGCGCTGGATTGTAGGGTGTATGCATTGGCAGCTTTGTACATTATTAATCCAAAAATGACACCTTTAAAGCGATTTCAGTAAAGTACATCAAAAAAAGTCTAATATTATTGTTAACATTACTTACATGAATTGCTGATATTATGAACAAGTGCCAAAAAGCTATATCTATAATTATAAGTTTGATATTACATTGTTCATCCTCTCATGCAGAAGACTCTTCAGGTAAACCAAAATACTCTTATCCAAAGTCCAGTAACATCATCAACATTCCTCCTTACATTGGTGAGAAGGATCATTCAAATTTACTAACAGGAAAAAATTATAACCCCGACAATCATAAGACAGAGGTAGGAGCCTGGGGCCTTAAAAGTGATGAATTTAATAAGGCAACTTTAGAAAAAGCACCGCCAGAAGAGAAAACAGCAGAACCCGAGATTGATATTATAATTAAAAATGAGAGTGCTCCACCTAAGGAAGAGCTAATAGAATCGGGTAAAAATAAGAACTTAGACCGAACAAATGTTGAATCTCCAAATAAAAATCAAACATTTGACGAATGTATTGATGCAAGTAGAGATTATAATTCAATAAAAGAGTGTTATAACAAATGGCGAATACTACATCTAAAGAAAATATATGAACGACAAAGCTGCATATCGATGACATATGCATGGGGATTAGTAGGAATACTTGCAATATTATTTTGTGTACTTTTTATAAATATTTATAATACATGGAAAAAGCAAGAATGGATAATAGTCTCATATGGAAATTTCAAAATACGACTCAAGACTAATGTTATGATATTTATTTTAATTATAACTGCATTATATCTATCACATTATTACATGACTATTATTTATCCGATTACTTGATGTTTAACTCAGAAGAATTAAATAAAATTGAGTATGCAATACTACAACTTACCCTCGGCGAAAAAATAGTCTCCTTTTCCCGAAGCTCAGCTGCAGGCAGCCAAACAGTCACTTTTAATCAAACTCAAATAGGCGATCTTGAACGCCTACGCGCACAAATCAAACGTCAACTCAATCAAGGTAAATCAGATTACCTTAAGGTATCATCCTCAAAAGGTTTGTAGGACCTTTTTCAATATAATTCGCGAATTGCTTTAAATTAAGGAATCAAATTTTCTCAAAGCATCTATAAACCAACTTTCTATAAGAGAAATAGGATGAGAAGTTTTATGCCACCACTGTGCATGAAAGCTACTAGAGATTATTCCACACTTGATGCCATCTATGATCAATCCTTTTGATTCATCTAACTCCATGGAAGAATTTGGAAGAGAACTCATTAATTTGAGTGCAATCTCATTAGAAATAGATTTTTCTGAACCAAAAGTATCCGGATCTAATAAGTGATAAAGTTTTCTATTTTGCAATTTAATTTTTCGTAAAAAATGCATTCCATCAGCATGAAAGAGTGACCAAGTTGAAGAGACACCCAAAGTGTCAATTTCCCATAATAATAAAAGTAGATCTTTGACTTCTCTTTTTTCTAAGCCTGGGTATTCATATGACAAGAATAGTCGGTTCAAAGCCGTGTTCTGAGCAATGTTATCTTTAATACTCAGTGCTTCAATTGTCTTACTCAGATTTAGGAAAGTGTCATTACTTGCAATCATTTATTAAGAGCTCTAGCGACCTGATATTAGTTGGGCATTATATATAAAACTAATCTATGAGCAATCAAAACGTCAATATAATCAAGGTTTTTATTCTAAAAGCTTATGAACTTCCTTAAAAAATTATTTTCCTTGCCGCCTAAGCTGAAAGCAAATTCCTATGAAGGCGCAACTACTGGAAGACGGCTAGGTTATTGGGGTTTAAACAGCCTTGGTCCAAATACGGCATTAAGTGATTCACTCAGCCATTTACGTTCTCGTTCTCGCGATTTAGTGCGTAACAATCCATGGGTAGCCAATGGGTTCCGCTCATTGACCTCAAACCTAATTGGTTGTGGAATAACCCCTAGATGGGTATTAGAAGATGCTGATTTAAAAAAGCGTATACAACAAGCTTGGCTAGATTGGACTCATTACGCCGATGCAGACGGTCAATGTGATTTTTATGGCTTGCAGTTTTTAATCGCACAAACATTGATGCAGTCAGGTGAAGCATTTGTGCGCATGGTACCGCACAAGCTAAATGACAAAAATCACGTCCCTTTCAAATTACAGATCATAGAACCTGATTTCCTGGGCGAGGAATTAGACAGAACTTTAAGTAATGGTAATAAACTCAAGATGGGTATTGAGCTTAACTCACAAGGTAAACGTGTTGCATATCATATGTATCGCAGTCATCCAGGTGAAGGCGATTCGATAAGCATCGATACTATTCGAATTCCCTCAAGTGAGATGTTACACATTTATCGTGTCGATCGCCCAGGTCAAATACGTGGTGTACCTTGGGTATCATCAGTTTTGCTCAAGCTTCGAGAGCTTGACCAATATGAAGATGCAGAACTTGTTCGTAAAAAGACAGCAGCTTTATTCGCTGGCTTTATTACAGAAGCAAGCCCTGAATTTGGTGCGCGATTTGGTGAAGATCAGAAGTATGATGAAATAGCATTAGAGCCTGGCATGATACGTCGCTTAGCACCAGGTGAAAATATTGAATTCTCAGAACCTTCTGATGTTGGTGGAAACTATGAAGTATGGATTAAACAACAACTTCGAGGTGTTGCTGCAGGCATGGGGATCACCTACGAACAACTCACCGGTGATTTGCATGGCGTTAACTATAGCTCAATCAGAGCTGGCTTGATTGAATTTCGAAGACAAATCGAGTGCTTACAGCACCATTTAATCATTCATCAGCTCTGCCAACCAATTGCTAAACGTTGGTTAGAATACGCTGTATTAAGTGGCATTTTAGAACTACCTGATTACTTTTCTAATCCTAATAAATATCACCGTATTGATTGGAACCCACCTGGTTGGGATTGGGTTGATCCGCTTAAAGACATTCAAGCTGAAGTATTATCTATGCAACATAATCTAAAAGCTCGTCAAGATATTATTGCTAAACACGGCATGGATATTGAAGACGTTGATAACAAAATCGCTCATGACAAATTACGCGAACAAACACTCGGTATAAAATTGGAAGTAATTAATGAACCTGATGAATAAACCGTTATTAGCTACCCCCTATCAAATCCAACAAGCGCTACATTCAAAGCAGACCTCCAGAAACCAACCATCAGCATCAGTTCATAACAAAATCGCTATTATTCCTGTTTCAGGTTTATTACTGCACCGCTCAGAGCTCTACGGCACAAGTTATGAACATATCCGCGCTCAACTGCATGAAGCGTTAAACTCCCCTGCTATTGAACACATTGTATTAGAAATCGATAGCGGTGGTGGTGAAATCAACGGCTTGTTTGATTTGGTTGATGAGATTGTGGCTGCACGTTTACAAAAACCCATCACAGCATTGGTTAATGAATGTGCATGCTCAGCTGCTTATTTGATAGCTTCCAGCGCTGAAAGGATCGTGGCTCCACGCACGGCGATCATGGGTAGCATTGGGGTGATTGTGACTCACCTTGACACAAACGAAGCTGAAAAGAACATGGGCTTCAAATTCACAGAAATATACGCTGGCACCCATAAAATCGATTTCAGCCCACACCAAGCGCTAAGTGAAGCTGCTAAAAATGATTTACAGGCTCAAGTAGATGAAACCTATGAGTTATTCATTCAAACGCTTGCTAAGAATCGTAACCAACCTGAAATGCTGTTCAGAAGCACCGAAGCGAAAATCTACTCTAGCACTAATGCTTTAAAGTTACAGCTTATCGATCACATCCAACCCGCTAATAAATTCATCGAGGAGATACTAATGTCGGAAGATTTACCCACGCAACAAGAAGCCGTTCCCGATCATATGAAGCTTGTGCAACAAGAACGAGAACGCATTAAGGGGATATTAAACCTTTGCAAATTAGCCAAACAGCCTGAGCTAATTTCCGAATATGTCGAAAAAGGTGCATCAATTGATGAAGTGAGAAAATTGTTGTTTGATCAGCTAGTTGCGAACGCAGGAGATCCCGTTATCAATGCCCTTGCTGAGAAGCCAGCAGAACATCAACACCTTATTAAATCGATGGTACAAGGATTAGGAGGTTAACATGAAAAAGCATACACCATACACGCTCTTTGCGGGTGAATATCCCATCGTCACTCAGTCAATCAAGATTGCACAAGGCCAGCAGCTCTCTAAAGGCTCATTATTAGGTCGTGTTGAGACGAGCAATCAATATGTACTCAGCCTTTCAAATGCAAAAGATGGTTCCAAACTGCCCAGCGTAGTATTAGCAGAGGATGTTGATGCCACACATGGTGAAGTAAGTGCTGTGTGCTATCTATCTGGGCAATTCAATACCAGCGCACTTACCTTTGGAGATGGTCACACTCCCCAAACTGTTGGCAACCATTTACGTCAATTAAACATTTACCTCACAAATACCATCTAAAGGAATACTCATGTTAAACGTATTTGATACACGCACTATGTTAAAAGCTTTAGAACAAAGTCAGCCACCCAAAACCTTTTTGTTAGACACTTTCTTCCCGACTATTAGCCAATCTGACACTGAAACAGTCGACATTGACATTGTGAAGGGCAAACGCAAGCTAGCGCCGTTTATTGCACCCATGCATGAAGGTAAAATGGTGGTCGATCAGGGTTACCACACCGATACTTTCAAGCCTCCTTACGTTAAGCCCAAGAAGATTACTTCAGCGATGGATTTGCTTAAACGTGCACCTGGCAATACCATTTATCAAAATGATCTATCCCCTATCCAAAAAGCTGCTCAGAAAGTCGGCAATGATCTTCGTGAACTGCAAGAGATGATTACACGCCGTGAAGAATGGATGGCTGCTCAAGCACTCACAACTGGCAAAATTCATGTGCAAGGTGATGGCGTCGATAAGATCATTGATTTTCATATGCGCCCTGACCATAAAGAAGTATTAGCAAATGCTTCAAAATGGACTGAGCCTAATAGTGACCCTATTCGTGATCTACGTCGCTGGCAGAATAAAATTGTGCAAGATTCCGGTTTAGTGGCGAGAACCGCTGTTCTTGGTAGCGAAGTATTAAATGCCCTACTAGATCACAAGAAAGTGCAAAAGCTACTTGATAATAACCGTATGAATATGGGAGCAATCGATCCTAAAAGCTTACCCAACGGCGCTAAGTATTGGGGCAGAATTGATGATATAGACTTATTTAGCTACAACGAGTGGTATCTAGATGATCAAGGCATCGAACAACCTATGATCAAAGAGAATATGCTTATCCTGGGGTCAGATAGCGCGCGTACAGCTCGCCATTATGGGGCTATTCAAGATTTAGATGCCACGGCAGCAGTACGGTATTTCCCTAAATCATGGACTCAAGAAGACCCTTCTGTCAGGTTTGTAATGCTGCAGTCGGCTCCACTGGTGATACCGCATCAAATTGATGGGTTTATGAGTATTCAAGCTTTATAGGATAGTTAGAGATTTACAATTTTATTGATTGTTTCAGCGGTATATTATATTTTCTTGTGACAGCTGGATAACGTATTTTGACTTCGTAATTAAAAGCGTGATAGTTTTCATGCCTCTAATTTCTTGATGGAGCAATACAAGTGAGAGATTTAACCCAAAATGAATGTGGCCATGTGGCTGCGGGTGCTGAAACCGTATACGGCCAATTGGCGATCGTATCATGTACTGGGGGAGCAATAGGCTTAATAGGTGGAGTTTGGGTTTCCGTGGAAATGGAGTCTTTGGCGGCAGCTGTATACACAATCTATTTTGGAGCTTTAGGTGCAGTAAGTTTGCCTCTAGCACTATGGACTTTAGGAAATATGGTTGCTTTTACCTATAACGTAGGCTTTTCTGAGTATTAATTTTTTAATGGTGGGTTTAAAATGCTCACCTTCAATTTACGTATAATACCCTTTATCTCCCTTCAAAATTTACCTAAGATAAATTGCGCATCAGTTAATGTTAATTGATCTTTTGTCATTATATAATTTTGGTATTTCATCAAGCTATTTCAACCAAGATAACAATCAGTTTTCATGCCGTGTGTTTATTGATATCGGCTGGCGTGAATCTGTCTCAGGTTATGACTCACACCCCGCCGAACAAATAACCTTGATCTCTGTGTTACTGAGTGAAATACCATTTCCAAGGGTAAATGATCGAATACACGTGGGTTCTGATAACTATTTAGTTGTTTCAATTCATGCTCAAGATGATGCCATCGCCTTACTTCATGTTAAAAAACAATGAAGCAACCAAAGTCAATCTTAATCATAAAAGAGCTTTTACACGCTTTAAAAGAAATACGTTCGAAGAATAAGTATTTTACTAATTCTGGTGTAAATGTATTTCTCAATAAGCGCTGGATTGATTGTCGAGTTGAAGATGAGCATCCATTCTTATCAGTATTTGTATTAGAAGAAAATCTCGTTGAGAAAAAAGGAAATACTTACAAATACGAATTGGGCATTCATATTGAAGGTTACCAATTTAACCGCAAAGACAATGACATCTATTATTTGCTAGCTGACGTTAAGCAAGTCTTACTAAAAACTTGGGATTTATTTTCAATTATCTATCATGGTTATGAAATAACGGTTCCTGAAGATGGCGCAAGCTTCACCAGTGTTCAAATTAAATTTAAAATTATCTATATGGAGAATATAAGTTGAGGAATTTGCATGAAAGAGTATAGCTATATCGGCAAGGGCAAGGTATACCTTGCAAAACGCGATGATAATAAGCTGCGTTACGTTGGCAATTGCGACAAAGTTGAATTATCTATTTCAGAAGAAACAAAGGAACTGAAAGACTTTGCAAATTCAGGTGGCGGTGTTGTGAACTCCGTATCACGCGTTGATAAACTTGAGATTGCCTTAAACTTATATGATTACTCCCCTTCCAATCTGGCAATGTCTTTATATGGTGAAGCTAGCTCTATAGAACCTGGTAAAATAGTTGCTGAAGAACACCTGGCATTTCGTAGTCATCTGGTACAGTTGCAACGCAGTCATATTAAGCATGTCATTGTTAAAAACACTAAAAGTGATATCACCTATCAACAAGGAGTTGATTTTGACGTTGTAAACTCCGGCATCCTTATACTTGAATCAAGTAAAATCAAAGATGGTGACAAGATTAGCATTGATTATGAATATGCTGGTTCCGATGTCATTCACGCGTTGATCAATTCTGGACATGAATACCATTTAGTTTTTGATGGATTAAATGAAGCGCAATCTGGCAAAAAAGTAGTACTTGATCTTTATAGGGTTAAATTTACGCCATCATCTTCACTATCGTTGATTGGTGATGATTTTGCAAGTTTAGAATTAAAAGGCACTGCTTTAGTTGATAGCGCTCAAACAGGCATCGGCATGAGCCGTTATTTTAAAGTTGAAATGGAGCAATAAAATGAGAAAAGAAGATCAAATTAATGTTAATGGCATTGGCGTTAAAGTAAAAGAGCTTACGGTCGCAGAAGTTCGACATTGGATGATGGACATGGCAGCACAGGAAGAATCCAAAACACCTGCGGATAACGTTGCTATCGTGCTTGATCAAGGCTTGTTCGAAGGTATTGGCTTAAGTGACATCGTTCGCATGACAGATTTAACTAAATGTCAAATCGAACACTTTACACCTTCTGAATTACAAGTTGTTATACAGAAATGCAAGGAGCTTAACCCAGATTTTTTCGGCATGAGAAAAAAAATCATAAGCCAAACACTAAACACAGTTTAACCACCTTAGAAAATAATTGTCTAAGGTTGGTGGAACATGGACATATTAATGTTTGGCACTATTCTTGGGGTATTTTTATTTTGTGTTTAAAATAATACGTTTCTAAATTTAACCTGAGCCAAAGTAAATTGCACTCTAAATCTTTGAAATTCTCTCCTTAAGATTTGGATAAAAATATTCTTGTAGGGGCAAAATAAATTCATTATCAACTTTATAACATTGATTGCTATCACTATTGCTATCAATAAACATTTCAAACATTTTATTTAATTCATTTCTTTCTTCAATCATTAACGGGGTTCCCTTTGTTTCCAAATAACCCAGGTAAAAATTAGCAAAAAAAATTGCACTCATACAAAACTGGCTCTTGTCAGGTGATTTATTTTTTGACCTTTTATCACCAAAAAAATCACCAGCATCAACATTAATTGCATAATTTGCTAATTTATGCGGACAAATTTCTAATACCTTTTTTTTACTTATACTTAAAGATGAGCTTAAAGGTATTGTTTTACGTGATTGTTTGTAAAATTTTGCCAATTTGAGCTTGATTTCAGCGTCAAAATATTCATCAATGGCTTTGTAGCATGTGCTTTGATCTTCTTTGGATGATGCCGTAGAGATATATAGAACAGTTAATACAATTAAAAGTAAGTTTGAAATTTTATTCATTAAAATACCATTTGAGCAATTTATAAATGACACAATCCACTGTTAGCTTAGTACTACGAGCGGAAACATCTACTTTCATAGAATCCATCCGCCAAGCCGAACAGGAATTCTCTTCTCGATTCAAAAAAATGGGCGGTACATCGAATGCCCACTCTAACCGAATTAGGGAAGATTTCAATGCCATTGGCCTTGGCGCAAAGCAATTCACAAACCACCTCAAACAAGCAGCCAGACAACTCACATTAATCACAGGCGCAGCCACTGGATTGGGCTACCTGGGTAAGCGCTTATTAGATGTCGCAGATAGAACAGCAAATGCGGCTGACCGGGTAGGCATTACAACAGACCTACTCCAAGAATTACGCTTCGCTGCTTCCCAGACTGGCGTGCCTATTGAGAAACTGGAAACATCCCTGGAGCGGTTTACCAAGCGGCTAGGTGAAGCCTCTAGTGGCTCAGGCGCGGCTGCTAAAACCTATCAAGGACTTGGTGTATCAGTACTCGAAGCTGATGGTTCGTTACGAGATACAGGCGCGGTATTGAATGACGTAGCTGATGCCCTAGCAGGTATGGACTCTCAGGCTGAAAGAGCTGCTGCCACCACTGCCCTATTTGGCCGTGAAGGGATTGCGATGACGCTTCTACTAGGGCGCGGCGCTAAAGGGATTGAAGAATACCGAAAGCAAGCTCAGCAGCTAGGCGTAGTTATTGATGAGAAGATACTACGACAATCTGAGTTAGCCGCAGATAAGTTTGATATCCTGGCAAGTGTCATTAAGGCACAAGCTGTAACAGCATTTATGCTGCTTGCTCCAAGCATGATTAACTTCTCTCAACAAGTTCTAGCAACCATCCCACGAATTAAAGAATTCCTATCAAATTTATACGATATGAAAGATAGCTTCTTGTTTATTGCTAAAGCACTGATGGTCAATCGGTTTATTAACTTTTCGACAGAATTGATTGATGCTTCAAAAGCTTTAATAGCTACAAGTGCATCGGCAACTAAATTCAGCACTGCCATTTCATTGTTAAGTAGAACTCTAAAAGGTGTCGGATTAACTTTAGCTGTAATGTCGGCAATAGAAGCCATCTCGCTATTTAAAGAGCAGTTAGACTTAAAACAGAATGTTAGAAATTACCTGGAATCACAACAAGCATTAATCGATTCTCATAGACAGTATGCGCATACTGCTAGGTTAAGCGCCTCTGAATTCTCAGGTTTAGCTAAATCAGAGCAACAAATTTATCTTGAGCGCCTCAAACAGGCGCAGAGCTTCTGGCAGGCAAGGCTAACATTAGAATCGAGGGTAGATTTTCAAAGCAAAGCAGCGCTCTATGCGGCCAAAGAGAATCGGCTGTATTTAGAAAACATTAGCATGGTTGAGAGCGCCTTAAAGCAAAGGCTCGATTTAGAGAGAACTCATGCAAGACAGCTAAGCCAGATCAAACGAGAAGAAACTACTAAACTAAAGCAGCAACTATCACTACAACTAAAAGACTTTGATGACGCAAACTCAAAGCTAAAGTCATTGCACGAAAAGCGCAAAACGATTGCGAATGATTTTAAGTCGCTCATTAACTCAATCAATGCACCTGCTAAAAAGAATCAAGATGATTATAGTGTCCTTGATATAAGTGCCGCACAAGCGGTCGCCAAGAACGCATTGCAACGTGGTGATATTGAACAAGCAAATAACGCCATTTTAAATGCCAAAGAGATTTTACAAAGTTTGTCACAAACAGGTGGTGCAACTAAAACCTATTTGATTGAACAAGCAAAACAAACAGCGTTATTAGCTGATGAAATAGTGGGAGCTGAGATCCAATCCCAAGAGCAAAACATCAATCGCATGAAACAAACGATGGCTGAACTTAAAGCTCAAGCCGAATGGCTAAAAGTCTTGACTGTAGATTTTGATGTGAATGGAGCAATAAAATCAGCAGATGAAATGAAAAATGACCCGACTGTTTCAAGAATGGTTTCGCTTTCCA
>CAZCXZ010000099.1:0-12876 GCA_964502705.1 Uncultured Candidatus Berkiella sp.
CGGTCAGCCTATTTGGGTTATTCATCGTACTGACCCTATGGTTGATAAGTTGAAGCAGCTCGATGGCTTATTGCGCGACCCTGAGTCGTTAGTCGATCAGCAACCTAAATATGCGCAAAATGAGTATCGCTCTATCAAGCCTGCTTATCTCGTGTTGGTGGGAATTTGTACCCATCTTGGGTGTGTTCCGATGTACCGCCCAGAAGTAGGTAGCTTAGATCCAACCTGGCCAGGTGGTTTCTTCTGCCCATGCCATGGATCACGCTTTGATTTAGCTGGACGTGTATTTAAGGGCGTTCCTGCACCGACAAATTTAGTCGTGCCACCTTATTTCTATGAAAGCGATAGCGTCATTGTTGTTGGCGAAGATAAAAAGGCAGCATAGATGAAAACAGAAACAAACTCGGGTTCCGGATTAATGGGATGGATTGATGCGCGGTTCCCTGCCACAAAATTGTGGAACGAACATGCTGCAAAATACTATGCCCCTAAAAACTTTAATTTTTGGTACTTTTTCGGCGCATTATCGTTGTTAGTATTGGTAAACCAATTGCTAACAGGCATTTGGCTTGCCATGTTTTATAAGCCATCTGCTGCTGAAGCCTTTGGATCCGTTGAATATATTATGCGCGATGTTCCACAAGGGTGGATCATTCGTTATATGCATTCAACCGGTGCATCGTTTTTCTTTATTGTTGTCTATCTCCATATGTTCCGTGGGATTATCTATGGCTCTTATAAAAAGCCAAGAGAACTTCTATGGCTGATTGGAATGGCCATTTATATTTGTTTAATGGCTGAAGCTTTTATGGGTTACTTACTACCCTGGGGACAAATGTCATTCTGGGGCGCTAAAGTAATTACCTCGTTGTTTGAAGCTATACCCGGTATTGGACCTGGTATTGTGGAATGGATGCGCGGTGACTATAACGTTTCTGATGCTACCTTGAATCGATTCTTTGCTTTGCATGTTATCGCAGTGCCTTTAGTATTTTTGGTCCTGGTTTGGATGCACATTATTGCCTTACATGAAGTGGGCTCTAATAATCCCGATGGCGTCGAAATTAAAAAGAACAAAGATCAAAATGGCATTCCGCTCGATGGGATCCGTTTCCACCCTTACTACACCGTTAAAGATATTTTCGGTGCAGGGGTGTTTATGATTATTTTCGCAGCCGTTATCTTTTTCGCGCCAGATTTTGGTGGTTTCTTCTTAGAAGCACCAAACTTTGAGCCAGCCAATCCTATGAAAACGCCTGAGCATATTGCTCCGGTATGGTACATGACACCTTTTTACGCCATCTTGCGCGCTATCCCTGATAAGTTGGGCGGTGTGATCGCTATGTTTGCGGCGGTGTTAATACCTTGTTTCTTGCCTTGGTTAGATCGAGGTCTCGTAAAATCAGTTCGCTATCGAGGCATGTTATATAAACTCATGTTGACCTTATTTGTAGTGAGCTTTGTCTCGTTGGGTTATCTCGGCTTAAAGCCACCTAGCCCAGCTCGAATGATCGCAGCGCAAATTTTCTCTGTGTTGTACTTTGCATTTTTCTTATTAATGCCAATTTACACCAAGCTGGATAAAACAAAACCTGTGCCAGAGAGAGTGACTTAGATGAAAGCAAATAAGATTTACTCGATTTTAGTTGCCAGTTTATTAATTGTTGCACCATGGCGAATAGCTTTAGGAGCAGCGGAAGGTGTTCACCTAGATAAGGTTAACAACAACCTCTGCAATAAAGCGTCACTACAGCGCGGTGCTAACCTCTACGTGAATTATTGTGGTGGTTGCCACTCGTTGCAATTTGTTCGTTACAAAGAATTGGCGAAAGATATTGGTATTGTTGATAAAAAAGGCAATGTGCTAGAGAAATTAGTGCAAGCCAACCTCAACTTTACAAGTGACAAGATCAACGACGCCATCTTAGTGGCCACGCCTAAGAAAGATGCGCAGCAATGGTTTGGCGTTGCGCCACCTGATCTCTCTTTAGTTGCAAGATCTCGTGGCAAAGATTGGCTTTATACCTACCTCAAGTCTTTTTACGAAGATCCTAAAAAGCCATGGGGCATGAATAATGTGGTGTTCCCAGATGTGGGTATGCCTAACGTATTGCAAGGCTTGCAAGGTACACAGGTTGCTGTTTTAAAAACAGTTACCGTTATGGATGACACAGGTCAACCATATGAAAAGAAAGTCATTGATCATTTGGAATCAAAGAATGCCGGCAGCATGAATCAAGTAGAATTCGATCAAGCTGTAACGGATTTGGTGAATTTCTTGGAATATGTCGGCGAACCCCACAAGCTAAAGCGAGAACGCTTAGGCGGATGGGTATTGCTATTTTTAGTCGTTTTTACATTGTTCGCATATTTACTCAAGCGTGAATATTGGAAAGACATTCATTAAAGTCGTTTTGATTTGGGAGCAGACTCATGGCAGTTGTTGCAAATAAGCGCTCAGTCATGACATTGTATTCAGGTTCGGTTGACCCCTACAGTCATCGAGCAAGAATTGTGTTAGCAGAAAAAGGCGTGACATTTGATCTCTATGAAATTGACGTAGAATCACAAGTCGATGCCTTAGTAGAAATCAACCCATATAATACCGTTCCCACATTGGTTGATCGTGATCTTGTATTGTATGAATCAGAAATTATCATGGAGTATCTGGATGAGAGATTCCCGCATCCTCCATTGATGCCAGTTTACCCTGTTGCCAGAGCGCGCAGTCGTTTAATGCTTCATCGTGTTAATCGTGACTGGTATGTGTTGATGAATAAATTACTACAAAAAAACCAAGACCCAGCTGTATTAGAAGAAACACGTAAAGCATTACGAGAAAGTATTATTTCTGTATCTCCTATGTTTCGAGAAATGCCTTATTTTCTTAGCGAAGAATTTTCTTTGGTTGATTGCGCTATTGCTCCTTTGTTATGGCGATTACGAGCCATGCAAATCGTATTGCCACCTGAAGCAAAATCAGTACTGGAATATGCTAAGCGACTATTCGACAGAGAAGCGTTTCAAGTCAGCCTAACAGATTCTGAGCGCGCGTTAGGGGATTAAAATGGTATCTAGTCGTCCCTATTTGTTAAGAGCGTTTTACGAATGGATTGTCGATAATCATGCTACACCTTATGTGGTAGTGAATGCCGATCATCCAGGCGCTGTTGTTCCGCGTGAATATGTTGAAAATGGTCGAATTGTTTTAAACATTTCACCGGATGCAGTACGTTCGTTATCCTTAGCAAATGATCACGTAAGTTTTAATGCACGTTTTGCAGGTGTTGCATACGATATCTATATTCCGATGCGCGCTGTTACGGCTATTTATGCAAAAGAAAATGGTCGTGGTATGGTCTTCAAAGATGATGAAGAAGATGAATTTCCACAAGGTCCTGAAGATGATGGTTCTTCAACCTCAGGAACAAGTGGTAAAGGAAAACGTGGCAACGGTCGTCCTAAATTGACAGTTGTAAAATAGGTTCGACTAACGAAGCAGCTCCTACACTGGGAGCTGCTTTTTCAAATAGCATATAGTCGATCGATTTTGCGGTTAGCATCGCAATTCCGTAACTACCAAAAAGCCCCGCACAATACCCAATATAAATTGCTTCTCCCATAACAACAGCGACTGGGATCCCAAGAATACCACCCAAAACCGTGTTGCTGACCACAAAGCTGACGTTGTAACCACCAGTGTCGATCCCGCCGTGAATGGAAGTGATCTCATTCTGTGTTAACTCGCGCATGGCTGTTATCTCCTATTTATACAACTCGATAGACTATATACACAAAAAAGCTGTCTGAAAAGAACCTCAGTGGTACTTTTGTAGCCAAACGCCGATAACTTGGTTTTATGCCCTAAAGTGACAACATGAAACCCGGTGAAAAATATTCTACGCTTTTTGAGCATTCTTTAAAGCTCAGTAATACCTACTTTCAAGGTATGCAGGCGATGTTGTCTCATCAGAGAATTATTAATGAAAATTTAAAAGAACTAATGCTAGTATCGCAAAAGCTAGGAGCATGGCAGGGTAATATGCTTCGAAACTCTCCTCAGGCTATTATTCAAGAATACTATTCACTGTTTAATGATTACTCTCAACTCGGGAATCATTTGAGTGATACACTCGCTGGCAAAACAACCAAGTCATTTATTGAACCTGCTATTTCTGATAAGCGGTTTAAATCGCCACATTGGAAGGACAATATTTGGTTTTATGCATGCCTGCAAAATTATTTATTGTTTACCCACCATATTGTCGACTTCATTGAAAAACATCCCGGTATTAATATAAAAGAAAATGAGCAAGTGCTCTTTTTTGTAAAACAGCTACTGAATGCATTGTCACCTAGCAATTTTCTTTTAACCAATCCAGAAGTTGTATTAAAAACGATCGAACAAAAAGGAGAAAATCTTTTTAAAGGGTCGGAACAGCTGCTGGAAGACATCCAGCAAGGAAAAGGCTTTTTAAATCCGTTGATGGTCGACAGATCAGCCTATAAAGTAGGAAAAAATATCGCAACAACAAAAGGCAAAATTGTTTTTAAAAATAAGCTCATTGAGTTGATTCAATATTCGCCAGAAACAGATGAGGTTCATGAAATACCATTGTTGATTGTGCCACCTTGGATCAATAAATACTATGTTTTAGATTTAAGAGCAGATAATTCATTTGTAAAATGGATTGTGTCAAAGGGGTATACCGTCTTTATTATTTCATGGGTAAACCCCGATCAAAGTTATCACAATACTGCTTTCCAAGATTATATGTTGGAAGGGACAATACCCGCTATCGATGCCATCTTGAGAATAACCCGCGCAAAGAAAATCAATACGTTAGGCTTTTGTATTGGTGGCACCCTTTTGACGATGACACTAGCGTATCTTGGTGCCAAAGGAGATCGGCGGATCAATAGCGCGACATTACTGGCTACCTTGCTCGATTTTGAAAGACCTGGCGATTTAGGTTTATTAATTGATAAAGCGCAACTGACACTATTGAAAATGCGTATTCGGCAACAAGGCTATTTAGATGGTCGGTTATTGATGGGGGTCTTTAATTTGTTAAGAGCCAATGAATTATTTTGGCCTTATGTGATTAATAATTATTTACTAGGTAAAGATCCCTATGCATTTGATTTATTGTTTTGGAATCAAGATTCCACTCATTTACCGGCTAACATGGCTTGCGAATACCTTGAGCAGCTTTATTTAGAGAACCGCTTGGTTAAAGATAAAGTCATATGGAATGATGTTTGTTTAAGTCTTACAAATGTGACTGTACCTTGCTATTTTTTGGCAACGGAGCAAGACCACATTGCCCCTTGGATGGCTTGTTTTACGGGGGCAAAACGCGTCAAAGGTGATGTGACCTTCGTATTAGGTGGTTCAGGACATATCGCAGGGATAGTCAATCCGCCAAGCGCGAACAAGTACGGCTATTACACAGCTAAATTGGGTATTCATCGTGCACCCAGCGCGGCTACCTGGTTGTATGAGGCGAATAAACATAATGGATCCTGGTGGGAGCATTGGCAGGATTGGTTAAGTCATTTATCTGGAGAAATGGTAGATGCGCTGCATCCAGCAGCACAATTTGCTGCAGCTCCGGGCGAAAATGTGAAAAAATCTATCTATAAAAGTTTAATACCCTGCATAAAATGCGCAAATATGATAATTTGTGCCCATGATAAAGAAATCTGAAGTGATTATCTGCGCTGTCGCAGCCACAGGCCTATTAGCTTATAGTGTAGCTCAACAGGTTGACCCTCTTATTGCTAGCCACGCTTTGGCAGAAGCGGCTTTGGCGTTCACCATCAGTGGAATTAAAACGGTGGCTTATTTTGGGCTGCAAACCACCAAATCTGTGGCCGTTGTAGCGGGTACGTACTTCGCTATAAAAGGGTCTGCATTAACGGTTAGCGCCATTAAAAATAAAATAACGCAGCGCTTGCAAAAGCCAGTGTTAGAAAATGAAGAAGAATGTGAAGAAGAAATTGAAAGTGATCTTGAGGAAGATCTTGAAGAAGAAAGCGATTTAGAAGAACGGCTTGAGGCAGGCTCAGAAAATGATTCGGAGTCGGATGATGATGATTACAGACAGTACCTCAAGTTGGATATTCCTTTCAAAGTAGACGAAGAGGATGCTTTAACTGCTGAAGAAATTGAATGCTTAATAGTCGATCAAACGCGCGTTAGTTTTTATCATGGTGAAGAGAAAGTGCCACAGTTGGCGCCGATTCAAACAGTCTATCAAGCGGGGCCGTATTCACTACGACCCCGCAGGTAAGTGATTATAGTCCGTAAGTTTTAGTACGCGGGCTATATTCTCTAGCTTCACGTCCGAAGAATTTTAATCTATCAATAATGGTTTGATTGGGCATGCTCTCAGGAACGGTAACGCGCATTAAGTGCTCGTCAATATTAAATACAATATTATAATCTTTAATTCCAATGCTGCTAAGCGCTTTAGTGATGGCCGTGCCGCAGTTATGCATGCACATTAAATGTTCAGGTTTGAATTCAAAAAAAACGGTTTTCGTTTTTTCTTCATCACTTTGTTGTTTAGAGAGATCAAAGGCATGGAGCGACATAATTCATATTCCTTTTCGAAGTCATTATAAACTTGAGCATTTTATAATGACTTCTTCAGGAATTCTAGTAAAGCTATGCAAAAAGTTGCTGATGGGTGCTTAGCTCTTTTCTCATGTGCTTCATCGCCATGTCATTTATTAAATTGTCAATTTCAAGTCGCATATAAGCAGGATTGTCTTGTTCCATAAATTCGCCATTAGCGCCTTCAGGCGTTGCATGATGCAATACATGTTGCTTGGCGACTTGAATAATATCAGACATCATTGGTTTATTGGATTGAATGCTCATATCAGCCACATTTTCAGGTACACAGGCGATTTCTTCAGGAAACTTCCAAAGCGTTAATATTGCTTTTCCAAGTCTGGGATGCAAATTATTAATTGTTAAATCTAGTAAGGGTAGTTTAGCAAGATGTTCTGCCGATTGATCGGCAAACGTTAAAATAGGTAATTTTCCTATCTCATGCACGAGTCCTGCTAGCATCACTTCTTCTGGTGGAAATAAACGTAATGATTTAGCCAACACATAGGCACTCGCAGCAACTTTCCCGCTATGGTCCCATACAAATTGCATGCGCTCTTCGACGGCTTTATGTTTAGCGATAAATAATTGTTTCAGAGCAAGGCCCATTGAAACATAGGTAACAAATCTTACGCCTAAGCGATTGATTGCTGAATCAAGACTTGCAATAGAAACAGAACCACGCATGATTGGGCTATTGGCAATACTCATAATTCGTACAGCCAGTGCGGGATCTTGACCTATCACTTGGCAGAGTTTATTACTGCTAACATCGGGATCTTGGCTCATCTTTTGTAAAGTCATGAAAATGTTCGGTTGTGAGGGAAGTTGGATTTTATTCTCTTTGACGGCTTGTAAAATTTGCTGATAGAGAGCATTTTGTTGTTCAGTTTCTGTCATGATACCACTCTTTATAAACAAGAAGACTTACATATTACAAAGGAAGTTTTCGACAAATGTCTCGATTGGCTTTAAGCGAATTAAAATCAGTACCTATCAAGTTTGAGCAGAAAATGCCGATGTTAATATGACGATCTCTATTCATACTGTATATATTACATACCTGGGAGTTTATTATGCGCTTAAAAGATAAGGTTGCCATCATTACAGGTGCCGCAAGTGGAATAGGAAAAGCCATAGCGCATACTTATGCAACTGAAGGTGCTAAAGTTGTCATCGCTGATTTAGATGCTAACCATGCAGAAAGCACCGCGAAAGCGTTTCGTGACAGTGGCCTTGAAGCCATGTCTGTTGCAATGGATGTTACGAATGAAGATCAAGTGAATGCCGGTGTAGATAAAGTCATTAAAACTTATGACTACGTCGATATTTTAGTGAGTAACGCAGGTATTCAACATATTTCTCCGGTTGAGGAATTACAGTATTCAGATTGGAAGAAAATGCTTGCCATTCATTTAGACGGTGCATTTCTAACCACTAAAGCATGTTTAAGATATATGTACCAACGTGGTAAAGGTGGCAGCATTATTTACATGGGCTCTGTGCATTCTAAGGAAGCATCCGTATTAAAAGCACCTTATGTAACCGCAAAACATGGTTTAGTAGGGCTGTGCAAAACGGTAGCGAAAGAAGGCATTAAACACGGTGTGCGCGCGAACGTTATCTGCCCTGGCTTTGTCAGAACCCCCCTTGTTGCCAAACAAATACCTGAACAAGCAAAAGATTTAGGCATCAGTGAAGAAGATGTCGTTAAAAAGGTCATGCTTAAAGACACGATTGATGGTGAATTTACGACCGTTGAAGATGTGGCCCAAATCGCGTTGTTATTTGCTTCTTTTGATTCAAATGCATTATCAGGGCAATCACTGTTAGTCAGCCATGGCTGGTATATGCAATAAAGGGATTTAAGATGATTGTTAGTCCGCATCCGTATGATTGCGTTATTTATTTGCTACAAGGCGGTGGAGCATTAGGTGCCTATCAAGTTGGTGTCTGTGAAAGTCTCATTAAGCATAACCATCCACCTGATTGGTTAATTGGCACATCGATTGGTGGCATTAATGCAGCAATTATTGCAGGCAATGAACCTGATGTGAGAATCGAAAAATTAAAAGCTTTCTGGAGAAAAATATCAACACCATCACCGATGCTGCCAACCGGCTTTGCGCTGGGTGATAAATGGCATAAATGGCAAAATATGTGGTCTTCAGAAAGTGCGCTGCTATTTGGACAAAACGGATTTTTCAAATTGCGAGTTGCTAACCCATTTTTTGATGGTATTTCAGATCCCGAGCAATTAAGTTTTTATGACACCAGTGCCTTAAAAGATACCTTAGAAGAATTTATCGATTTTAAATTAATCAATCAAAAAAAGGTTAGACTTACACTGAGTGCGGTTTGTGTTGAGACTGGTAACCTTGAGCATTTTGATAATACGCATCAGGAGATTGGTCCTTTACACATCATGGCGGCTAGCGCGCTACCGCCCGGGTTTCCAGCGGTTAAAATTGGCGATAGTCATTACTGGGATGGGGGTATTAGTAGCAATACACCCCTTAAAATAATTTTTGAAGAAGCAGTTCCGCATAAACTCCTTTGCTTTATGGTTGATTTATTTTCAAGAAGGTCAGAACAACCTAAAACAATGTTGGAAGTTCTAAAGCGAAAAAAAGATCTTGAGTTCGCAAGCCAATACCAAGAAATCTTAAAATACTTCTTTGAAATGCATAAGTTGCGTCATATTATTCGAGAGCTCTCAGAAAAAGCAGCAGATGAACATTGTTATAACAATGTGTCAATTGGTCATCCTTGTGCGCTAAATATCATACGTTTCCATTATCGTGATTCTGCGACCGATTTATGGACAAAAGATTTTGAATTCTCTGAGCATTCTATAAAACAGCGACTTCAAACAGGTTATGAAGACGTTAAAAAATTGTTTGAAAGTCCTATACCCCTTCAAATAGTGCCAGATGATAGTGGCTTTACCCTACATGATTTTTAAGAGGCTAACATGAAACCATCAGATGTTGTTGAAAAAGCTTTTGCGATGCCACTAACCAGCCCTTGTTATCCACGTGGGCCATATAAATTTATTAATCGTGAATTTATGATCATTACTTATGAAACGGATATTGAACTGTTAAGAGAAATTGTTCCTGAACCTTTAGAAGTCACAGATCCTATTGTGAAATTTGAATTTATTCGAATGCCTGATTCAACTGGATTTGGCGATTATACAGAATCAGGGCAAGTGATCCCTGTTTCTTATAAAGGCAAGAAAGGCGGTTATGTACATTCCATGTTTTTAGACGATGAGGCACCGATTGCTGCAGGTCGTGAGATTTGGGGTTTTCCAAAAAAATTAGCACAACCCAGCTTGAAGGTCACTAACGAAACATTGGTAGGACAGTTGAATTATGAAAATATTGTCGTAGCGACGGCAACAATGGGTTACAAATATAACACGCTGGATGTTGCCAAGGTTAAAGAACAACTGATGGCGCCTAATTATTTACTCAAAATCATTCCTGATGTTGATGGCAGTGTTAGGATCTGTGAATTAGTTGAATATTACTTAGCTGATTTAAATATTAAAGGTGCTTGGACGAGTGAGGGTGCTTTGCATTTGGTACCGCATGCGATGGCGCCAGTTGCGATGTTACCAGTACATAAGGTTATATCAGCAACTCACATCTTAACGGATTTAACTTTACCTTATGGCAAAGTAATCCATAACTACTTGTAACGCTTTATGGGCTTACTTTTGAAGTGGTTGGTGCAAGCTTAATGACATTTTCATCGGGATAACCCTCAGTAGGGTTGTGATCGGTGTAAAGTATCGTTGCATTCGGCAATTCTTCGCGGACTAAATCTTTGACAAGTTTTGCGTATTCAGGTCCTATTGCGGATGTGGGCTCATCCATTATTAAACACTCGGGCTGTTGTATTAAAGCGCGCACGATCGCAATACGCTGCTTTTCACCTGGGCTTAGTGATTGATCCCAATTCTTTTTAATCACACGTAAATCATCGATGATCGACTGTTTAATTTTGAGTCTAGCTAACCAATCTGGAATTTTGTTAATTAAGGTTGATGAAAATTGATCCGGTGTTTTAGGGTAGGCAATATTGGCTAATAAAGTGGAATCTTGCATTAACAAGTAGGGGGTTTGTGTGACAAAAATTGTTTTGTTTGGTAACTTAATTTTTCCAGAGAAATGCGGATTGATCCCAGATAGTGTTTTTAATAACGTTGATTTTCCAGATCCTGAGGGTGCAGATAACAGATAGGTTCGACCTGGATCGATGTTGATTTTTTGATTATGCAGAATATCACTATTGTTAAGATAAATGCTTCCTTTGAAACCCAATTTGCTCGTTTCTTCAATGTTCTCTTTCAATTTTTTCTGCTTTGCTTGCCAGTTGGCAATGCGTTGATTAAAAGCAGTGATATTGTTATAGGCATTTGAAAATGTAATCCACTTATCGTGATGTTCGGCAAAACCATTAACGAAGGACAATATTTTGGTAAAATGCGTCGAGATGGCGAAAAAGCTGTTGCGATCAATAATGAAGCTGGTCATGCCATTGATAAGCCCCGGTATACAAACTAACGCGCCGAGTGGGTAAGAAACGAGTTCGCTAAATTTTTTGATAAACTCACGACCAAATTTATGGGTCAGTTTTGCTTGTCGAGCGTTGTATTTTTCGTCACTGATATTTTGTAAGTATTGAGATTCAAATTTCCCTCCTTTAAGAAGCGCAATTGACTCTGAGTTGATATCACAATAGTACAAGTGCCCTTGTTTCTTTTGTAAAAGCTTGTTTTCTTTTCGACTAAGTTCATGGATTGGGTTTGTAAATCTATTGAGCACTAGAAATGAAATTAAGCCATAACTAATAGCGAGCAAGGGTAGGTAGTAGGGCATCGAAAAGCCAGCGAATAGTTGCAATCCAGGCGATAGCTGGAACAACTGATACAAAGAAACCGTTGAACCGACAAAGGCTGTCATGATGGTTGCAACAGGCTCAACAAGGCTGCTCGTGAATTGCTTGATGTTTTTTGAGAGTACTTCAACATTCACTTTATTAGAATGTTTCTTTTCTTGATCGAGTATTTTTACGCCATGAAAAGTATTTTTTGAATAGAACTTTGTAAAGTAATCATAATTCATCTGTTTGGCGACTCGATTACTTAACGTACCGGCACAAAATGAGATCATCGAATCGCAAAGTGAGTCTAGCGGAATATAAAGGCCAAACAGTAGCAATGTGGGGATGATAATGCTGTTAAGCACCAAAGTTTCAGCATTGAATAATCCGAACCAGGTCGTCCCAATGTCACTTAAGAACAGAATGAGCGTTGCGCGTGTCAGGCACAGGAGAACAATGCTTGCTAACAGAAGCAAATTTCTAACATTTTCTTTTTTTAGGCTGAAGTAGGGTTTGAGTAAACGAGCGACTTCAGATCCTCGCTTGCCGATTTCACTAATTTTGTTTTTTAATCGCGTGAAGCTTAGAAAAGCCATCGTCTTAACATCTAGACAACCAAACGTGTACCTTAACATCAAAATAGAACTAAGGCCATTGTTTAACTTAGAGAAGTTGAGATTGATCAGCTTATCTTAAGGAAGAAACCATACTTAATCACATATGGATTTTAGGCACGAAGGGATCGGCTAATCCCGCTGCTGCATCTTGCAAAAATTTCTTCTCTAAGGTTAGGTTTAGGTTCGCCCTAAATGCTTTAAATTCTTTCTCTTTGCTTGGTAGTAATTCATTACTAGCTCTTTCGTTTAATGCTCTAATGGATTTGCTAACCGCTAGTAAGCGTTGATTAAGATATTCTCTTTGCGCTGCATCTATATATTCTTGATGGTCACTAAGTAGCAAATCATAAGCGGGCTTTTGGTTTTTTGCTCTTGAGTTAGCACAGTTTTCACACATTAATATGAGTAATTCTTTAACGTTCTGTTTCGCAAATTGTCGATCTTGTATTAACCGACGTATATTGCTTGCATCTTCAAACAACATCGGCATGATATGTATTAATTCTGCGTTTCTATCACTATTATTGGGTCTGAAGTAATCCCATGCTTCTCTCACTTGCCCCAGTACAAAGTGATCATTATTTTGAATTTTTTTGCTCTCAGCGCCCACAGCCCAACGCAGCAGAAATTCATATGCTGCTCTGCTGGTCAGCCATTCGCTCTTTTCAGCATGGCTAGATAGGTAAGCTTCAAGTTCTGGCATGCCCGAAAATTCAGAGGTAAAAATGTAAACATGGCGGG
>CAZCXZ010000100.1:0-12745 GCA_964502705.1 Uncultured Candidatus Berkiella sp.
ATTTCCCGTGCGTGATAAGTTTGTTAAATACAATCCGGGTGGAATGATGCGTACAATATCATCAAATAGTCTCACCACTTCAGGGCGACTGGCTTGAAGTTGTTGGATCACTTCCATTTTTGCTAGCAGTTGTTGTTTTTCTTTCTCTAAGCTCTGGATTTGTGCAATTTGGTCATCTAATAATTTTATTTCATTCTTTAAATAATTATTATTATCATTTTGTGCAGCAATTTGGCGTGCTACGGTCATATGCATGATCAATACCAGACCGCACGACACCACGATGCCAAAAACAAGCATCGTAATAAATTCCTTTTTGAGCTGCTCTTTACGCTCTGCCCGCCAAGGTAATAAATTGATATTAATGGTCATGGCATAAAACTCCGCATGGCAAGACCACAACAAATCATTAATGATGGGGCATCAGCATGTATAGCAGGCACACTGACTCTGGGAGCAATCGACATTTTTGCGAACGGATTAGCAACAATAGCTGGGATCCCCAATTTTTCTTCCACTCGCTCTAAAAGCCCAGGTAAAGAAGAGGTCCCACCCGCTAAAACAATATGATCAACTTCTGAAAATTGACTGGATGAAAAGAAAAATTGTAGTGATCGGCCAATTTGCTGAACAACCGCATCTTTGAAAGGTTCTAATACCTCAAGCGTATAATCATCCGGTAGCCCGCCTTGTTTTTTGGCGACGCCAGCTTCTTCAAACGTTAATCCATAACGTCGTTGAATTTCTTCGGTTAACTGTTTACCGCCAAAAATTTGTTCACGAGTATAGACCGTTGCCTTATCATGCAAAACGCTAAACGTGGTAATTGTTGAGCCCACATCAACTACCGCAATCGTTTGGTGCTCCCCTTCACTTGGCACTTGATCAGCAATAAGACTAAAAGCACGCTCAATCGCATAAGCTTCTATTTCAACCACCCGGGCTGTTAAACCACCCATGCCCAATACCTCAACCAAGGTATCAATGGTTTCAGTGCGCGAAGCGGCTAATAGAACATCAACTAATTCGGGACTTTTACTGGAAGGGCCAATCACTTGAAAGTCTATATTCACTTCCTGTAAAGGATAAGGAATGTAACGTTCTGCCTCTAATTTGATCTGAATTTCTAGCTCAGCTTCGGTTAAGCCATTATTCATCTGAATTACTTTTGCAATAACGCCAGAACCATTAATAGCGACTGCGCCATATTTTGAGCGCGTTCGTGAACGTTTGACGATGCGCTCAAGTGCAAGCCCAACGGCTTCAACGTCTTTGATTTCCTTTTCCTGCATGGCATCGGCGGGTAAATTTTCAACTGCATAGCTCTCGACACGATACCCTTGCGGACCGTGACTCAGCTCAAGCAGCTTAACTGAGGCCGAACTAATGTCGACACCAATCAGCGTTGGTGGTTTTCGTTGAAAAAATGCTAGCTCCACGATTCCTTCCCATGTCCTCATTGGAGGCTATTAAAACGATACGGTTCTTCATGAACCCGGTTTTTTAGCTAGAGTCTTTAGTCTGTGTAACCTTTTTTGCGGAATGCTGCAACCTACGCTCACCAACAGCAAAGTTAATTATGTAACCAGCTAACTTTAAAACCCTATCTTTGAATTCAGTTTTGGTAATAACAAAATACAAAATACTTATCTCAATACTAGCTGGTACACGCTATCTCGCAAATATTTTCAAACTTTAGATGAATAACCTTCCATCTGCATTATGACATTTTGTTATACTCAGGCTATGAAAAATTTCTTATCGATTTTTATTCGTGTGCTGCTAAGCACCGGCATGGCCGGGTTATGCGCTTTGGTTGTTATTGTCTTGTACACCAACGCCCAATTACCCGAAGTTAACGATTTGGAAGATATCCAACTTCAAGTCCCACTTAGAATTTATACAGCCGACGGAAAGCTCATCGGTGAATATGGCGAAAAGCGCCGCACCCCTATCTCGATTAAGGACGTGCCACCAACCTTAATTAATGCCATTTTGGCGACCGAAGATCGTCGCTTCTATGAACATAATGGTGTCGACATTCGAGGGATTGCTCGCGCATCCTTGCATCTAGTCGTCTCTGGCACAAAAGCACAAGGCGCCAGTACCATTACTATGCAGGTTGCTCGTAACTTCTTCCTAACGCGTAAAAAGACCTTTGGGCGAAAACTCAACGAAGCCTTACTTGCGCTTAAAATTGAAAAAGAACTCTCTAAAGACAAAATCTTAGAGCTTTACCTCAATAAGATCTACTTTGGTAAACGAGCCTATGGTGTGCAGGCTGCCGCACAAGTGTATTTTGGAACCACCGTCGATAAGCTGGATCTGGGGCAAATGGCAATGTTGGCAGGCCTGCCGCAAGCGCCTTCTGCAATCAATCCGATTAATAATCCGGAGGCCGCACTAAAGCGTCGAGCACATGTACTTCGTCGCATGCTTCATTACGGATTTATTAAAGAGGAAGACTACGATCAAGCGGTAGACTCACCGGTTATCGCTAGCTATCACGGCCGTGTTATCGATATCGATGCACCCCATGTATCTGAAATGGCGCGCAAAGAATTAGTCGAGAAATTTGGTCCGCAAGTTTACACCTTGGGTTATATTGCCTACACAACGGTAGATAGCCGCCTACAAAGCCTTGCCCATAATGCTGTGCAAGAAGGCCTGTTAGAGTATGACAAACGACATGGCTATCGTGGGCCAATTGGTCAATTAACCCTCTCAGCGAAAGGCAAAATTGATAAAGATGCTTGGACAGAGCAACTTAAGAATTTCCCTAAAACGCTTTATACCTGGCCAGCAGCCGTGATCAGTGTGGGTGATGAGAGCGTTAAAGTTTTATTGCCGAATCATCAAGAAGTTGATATCTCCTTTGATAGTATGAAATGGGCTGCAAGACAATTTTCTCGCTTACGCCTCGGGCCTTCGCCTCAATCACCAATTGATGTAGTTGCGGTAGGAGATGTTATTTACGCAGAGCCAGGCGCAATGAATCAATGGATGTTTAGCCAATTACCAGAAGCGCAGGCCGCGCTGGTCGCGTTGCATCCTAAAAATGGCGCCATTCTCGCATTAATTGGCGGTTTTGATTTTAATCTGTCTCACTTTAATCGAGCAACGCAGTCATCAAGACAACCGGGGTCTAATTTTAAACCTTTTATCTATGCGGCAGCATTAGAAAACGGCTACACCGCGGCTTCCATCATTAACGATGCGCCAATCGTTTACCGCGACGCTAACGTGGAAGATGCTTGGCGTCCACAAAATGATACCCGACGTTTTTATGGGCCTACACGTTTGCGAGTTGGTTTAACAAAATCTCGCAACCTAGTCTCGATTCGATTGTTGCAAGCATTGGGTGTGGGTAAAGCCATTAAGGTCATTGAAAAATTTGGCTTCGAGCGTCGTAATTTACCCCGCACATTGTCACTTGCATTAGGAACAGCGAACACATCACCTTTAGATATTGCAACCGGTTATGCTGTGTTTGCCAATGGCGGCTATAGAGTCAAGCCGCATATCATTCAAAAAGTGATGGATAGTCAAAATAGTGTCGTCTTTGAAGCGGCGCCGGTTTCTGCATCTATTGAACCTGCTAGCAAGTATGATCCCGCTTCAGATGATGAAGATAATGTGATTGATGATTTAGTAACGAAACAAGCACCTAGTGTTCAGCCCGAGGCGACACGCGCTATTTCAGCTCAAACAGCGTTTATCATGACATCGATTTTGCAAGATGCGATACAAACCGGTACGGCAAAACTTGCGCGTAATTTGAATCGCAGTGATCTGGCCGGCAAAACTGGAACGACAAACAATAAATTGGATGCTTGGTTTACCGGCTACAATCAATCGTTAGTGGCTTCTGCTTGGGTAGGTTTTGATGAACCCCAATCACTAGAAGAATATGGTTCTCAAGCGGCCTTACCTATTTGGATGAAATTTATGGGTGCAGCTTTGCAGGGTGTGCCTGAAACGAAACCTGAACAACCACGCGGCATTATTACCGTAAGAATCGATCCAAGTACGGGTCTACTTGCACGCCCAGGTCAACCGAATGCGATTTTTGAGATATTCCGCCAGGATTCATCTCCTAACCGCACAGCCGTTGCCTCCGGTGGCGAACGTAATATGATCACGCCAAGTGGCAACAACAACGATTCGTTGTTTTAGGTCATATGGGCAATAAAATCTGGATAGTCGATGCTTTTTCACTACCTACTTTTGATTAGAGGGAGCTGGAACTTGTTGGCCTGGTCGATTTGAAAAATTGCTTGGTGGGTTTTGGTTGTTACTATTTGAGATACCCATTGCTTCATCATTCGGTGTATTGCTATCTAAAGCGCGGCTATTTTGTGTGCTGTTATCAAGGCTTTCACTATTAGATAAATCAGACGGGCTTTTTTCACCATACTCTTGTGTTGCTAGCGCCGCTTGCGACATGACAAAAAGTACAACCAAAACTACGCGTGAAATAAACATAAATGCCTCCAGATTAGAATTTAAAAATCACAATTAGAGCCCTTCAATGTCAGCGAAATAATCATCAGATAAAGGTGCATCAAAATTTTTGGCAATTTTTACTTTGTCTTTAAGAACACCAAATTTATACTGTGGTTTCAAGCCTGTTATTGGAACCAATCTTGCAACAGGTTTGCCAGCTTTAGTAATAATAGTTTCTTTGCCATTGATAGCAGCATCAACTAATTTAAAAAGGTGGGTCTTAGCATCATGTATGTTTATCATAAGCATAGCTATACTACCTTTAAAATATTTGATTAAGTCTAGTTTTAGCATTTGACGACAAAAATTAATAAACCCTAGTGATGATACGCATTCATATTCGGATTAAGACTCCGAATATGAATGGTATTTGATAAGAACTACATTTTTGCAGCAGCGTCACACAGTTCAATCACGGCATCAATCGACACTTGCAGGTTTTTCTGTTCGGCATCGGTTAATGCAACTTCATAAACATGCTCAACGCCTTTAGCGCCGATTTTAGCTGGAACTCCCACGAACAACGGCTGCTTCACGCCGTATTGGCCGGTTTTTAATTTTGCAGCACACGGCAAAATGGCTTTGGTATCACGTAAGTAAGCTTCTGCCATCGAGATAGCTGCTGAAGCAGGTGCGTAAAAAGCCGAACCGGTTTTGAGTAGCGCAACAATTTCACCGCCCCCATTGCGAGTTCTTTTAACAATTTCATCTAGCTTTGCTTGCGTCATCGTGCCATTTTTAACGAGATCTTGCAGTGTGACACCGGCCACATTACTCATGCCAACTAATGGCACCATGGAATCACCATGACCGCCTAATACATAGGCCTGTACTTGGTTGATTGAAACACCCAATTCCCAAGCTAAGAAAGTGCGAAAACGCGCAGAATCTAAGACACCCGCCATACCCACGATCATGTTATCAGGTACACCGGCAGCATCTTGTAATACTTTAACCATGACGTCTAAGGGATTTGTAACACAAATAATAAAGGCTTTGGGGCAGTTGGTTTTGATGCCTTCGCCTACTGCTTTCATCACTTTCGTATTGATAGCGAGTAAATCATCGCGGCTCATGCCAGGTTTGCGCGCAACGCCTGCTGTCACGATAACCACATCACAACCCGCGATGTCTTTATAGTCATTTGTACCAAGCACATTCGCATCAAAGCCTTCAATGGGGCCGCATTGGCTTAAGTCCATTGCTTTGCCTTGAGGGATCCCTTCAGCAATGTCGTATAACACCACATCACCTAATTTTTTTTGTAAAACCAGATGCGCGAGTGTGCCACCGATATTTCCTGCCCCAATTAATCCTATTTTTGCTCTTGCCATGGTTACTTTCCTTATATCCTTAAAGGGTAATTTTAATCGACTAAACTCTCTTCTTCTAAAGGCTTTGTATTCTTTACCACGCCGCCCGCAATCGGCTTCATGGGGTAATGTTGCGGGTAAGGTATGCGTGCCACACCGGTTTCTACTGCTGCTTTTGCCACTGCTGCTGATACAAGCGGTAATAAGCGAGGATCGGTAGGCTTAGGCAATATGTAGTCCTTACCAAATGCTAATGGCTGACTAGTATCATAGGCTTTTAGCACCACTTCTGGCACTGGTTCTTTAGCCAAATTGCGAATAGCATTGACCGCGGCAATCATCATTTCCAGATTGATCTTGCTTGCTCTGACATCTAACGCTCCCCTGAATATATAAGGGAAACATAAGACATTATTAACCTGGTTTGGATAATCACTACGACCTGTCGCCATAATTAAATCATCTCTGAATTGATAAGCAATTTTAGGCTCAATTTCAGGATCTGGATTTGATAAAGCAAAAACAATTGGACGTGGTGCCATTAATTGCAACATACGGCCTGTTACTAAATTTGGACCAGAAACACCGATGATCACATCAGCATCAATCATGGCTTCTTCTAAAGTGCGCTTATCTGTTTCTGCTGCGAAGGCAAATTTATAGGTATTCAGATCGGTTCTTGCGGTATGAATGATCCCTTGTCTATCCACCATGGTAATTTGATCGCGACGCAATCCAATCGCCATTAATAAGCGCATCGATGCAATCCCTGCAGCACCAGCACCTAAACAAACCACCTTAATCTCTGACAGGGATTTTTCTTGTAACTCAATGGCATTCAAAAGTCCTGCCACCACAATAATTGCGGTACCGTGTTGATCATCATGAAAAACCGGAATATCCAAGCGTTCACTAAGTGCTTGCTCAATTTCAAAGCATTGCGGGCCTTTAATATCTTCTAAATTAATACCACCAAATGTCGGTGAAATGTTAGCGACTGTATTCACAAACGTTTGTGGATCAGAGGCTTCAATTTCGATGTCAAATACATCGATATCGGCAAAGCGTTTAAACAACACCGCTTTACCCTCCATCACAGGCTTCGCTGCAAGTGGTCCCACATCGCCTAAACCCAATACGGCAGTACCATTGGTGATAACCCCTACCAAATTGGATTTTAAGGTATAGCGATATGCTTCATCGGGATCCGCTTTAATTGCTCTTACGGGTTCTGCTACGCCGGGCGTATAAGCCAGAGCTAAATCTCTCTGGGTTTCAGTTGGCTTGCTTAAGGCAATACATAATTTGCCTGGTGTCGGCAATGCATGGTAATCCAGTGCTGCCTTTTTTAAATCATTTGTCATAAAACTCACCTAAGATACGACGGAACTTTCCCGCAAATGCGATTGAGACAAAAAAGGGCGCCAAAGCGCCCTTTTTGTAAAAACGAAGAATTTGTGTATTTACTTGCCTTCAGCAGCTTCTTTGGCGGCATTTTCGATTTTATCCTTAGCGCCATATCGACGCCAGAATTTATCAATGCGGCCTTCGGTATCCACAATTTTATGTTTACCGGTGTAAAACGGATGGCATTCGTTACAGATATCTACCCGCATAGTATCTTGGCGGTAAGTTGAGCGGGTAGGAAAGGTATTCCCGCAGTTACAGACCACAGAAACGGCTTTATAATCTGGATGAATTTCGGCTTTCATGTCACTGTCCTTTACTAATGCATCGCCACACTAAGTTGAGCGCACCATGCAAAATGGTTATTTTTATCGAATGTGTCAGTAGGGCTGCCATAATAGCCGACCTACCCTTTCCAAGCAAGGCAGCTTCGCGCCGCTTGATTAGAAAAGGTTGGTGATTTGTCTAAATATATCAAATAACTTCATTTGCTTAGAACTTATTCCAATTTTCTGGCTCGCCTTCAACCCATTCATGCACATCAAGGGGCACCTCTTTGGGTCTTGATTCATCCCATTTGAGCTGACCTGTTGATTGCTCACGTATGTCTTTAATGGCATCTTCAATCCGTTTGTAGCAGCCCAAAGAATCGTTATCCATCCCAAGGTAGTACTGATGGCTTTCTTCCGATTCTACGATCCAAAATGTGCCAAGCTTTGTTTTATGGTGCCACATGATTTCTTCTCCTAAACGTTCAATCCTTTGCATTACGACTTTTCCTAATTAGTTAGACCTTTTTTTTATAAAAAGTTCTTAAAAAAAATCCGGGTAATATCACGAGAATCGCGCCCATCAGCAAACTGCGTTTACTTTTACAGCTAGGTAAGGGCCGAGGCATCACTCGCAACAACAACCAGGCCGCTGCTGGTCTCTCTAAAAACGAGATTTGCTGCGATTTCTCAAGCTGGGCATGGTAAAGCGTGTAACTCGCAATACCGAAAGGAGAAGGTGCTTCCTCCAGGAATCGCCCTATTGGGTGTCTGATGACGACTTTTTGTGCTTGTGGCTGGGGTAGGCAGGTGTCTTCGTTCGCAACAGCGTTTCGTTCACAACCGACTAGCAAAATCACAGCAATTATTATTCTTGGTATATTCATTTTTTTTTCATCTTTTTAGCTTCTACATTTATCAATGCAACCTTGATGCCAAGATCTCAATTGTTTGGCGCCAATCATTTATCACGCTGAAATTACATAAAAAATTTTTTTAACGGGGTGTTAAAAATGAAGGCAATGAGGTTTGATAGATGGCAATCAGATGACAGGCTGTAAAAAGCATCGACAGAAAACCGTTGTTTGTTATTTAACAAAAATAGTACTTAAACCTACCTTCTAAGCTGCGGGCAAATTGCATGACTGATGAGTTATAATCATGCAATAACGATACGCAAAGGGAACTTTATGCGAAAAATAGCCACAATGCTAACTTTTTTGATACCGTCTTTTCCGATGGTTGCCTTGGCAAGCGATGCGACACCTGGCCCTGTTAAAGAAACAACCACTGCAAACGATAATAAATCCGTTCCTAAAAAAGCTTGGATGGAAGGCATTCAAACGAACTTGCCAGGGATCCTTTGCCAAAAGGATCACTACTTTTTAAAGTGCTTTAGTATTGAAGATAAAGAATGCGTTGATTTAAATAAACTTTTTGTACAAGCCTGCCTAAATAATGTAGCGGTTAGCTTACCAGCGGAGCTAACACCTCAAGATGCTGAACATTGGGGCGCGGTAATTGGTAAATGCTCACTAGATGTATTTGAAAAATTTTTATCCTCCAAGAAATTAAAAAAGCCTGAATGTGCAAATAAATCGGACAAACCCGATACAAACAAATCAGATAAGACAGATAAGGCGAAGCCTAAAAAATGAATGAGTTCATGCAAGTCATCTTCTTGGCAATTGTGCAAGGGTTAACCGAGTTTTTACCTATTTCTAGCTCGGCCCATCTTATTTTGGTACCGCTGTTAACCGGCTGGCAAGATCAAGGTCTGGCATTTGATGTCGCGGTTCATGTTGGCACACTGATGGCGGTATGTCTTTATTTTCGACAAGATCTCTACAGGCTCCAAGCAGGATTCTGGCGTTCAATGCAAGGAAGACCTTCCCGGTTTTATAGCAAATTGGCATGGCAGCTGATTATTGCCTCGGTTCCAATTGCGATAATTGGTTTTCTTGCTCATGATTTTATCGCAACGACGCTTCGTTCTCCTTTGGTGATTGCTTTTGCAACGATTTCATTTGGTCTTTTATTATTTGCCAGCGATCGCTTTTCTAGCCATAGCAAAATGATGGGGCAACTGCGCTGGAAAGATGTGATGATCATTGGCTTTGCGCAAACCTTAGCCTTAATACCGGGTACCTCACGCTCAGGGATCACGCTGACTGCTGGTCTTGGATTAGGCTATAACCGCGCAACTTCTGCTAAATTTTCTTTCTTACTCTCTATACCGCTTATCGTTTTGGCCGGTACTTATGAAGGCTTAAAAATTGTACGCTCCCCTGATCCAGTTGCTTGGTCTTATCTGGCAATCGGCATTCTTTTTGCCGCGGTGAGTGCTTATTTTTGCATCAAGCTCTTTTTGAGCCTGATCCGCAAAATAGGTGTACTACCTTTTGTATGCTACCGCTTAGCCCTTGGTGCTTTCTTACTCTTCATGTTCTGGTAAAGACCTGCTAGAATCCGCATCACTATTTTTAGTAATTCCATAACTGGGGTGCTGATGTTTTGCTACGGCAAAACTTGCTCAAACTAGTTTGGCTTTAGACGAGACGGCAAGCCATCGAATAATGAGAGTGTACTCTTAGTGCATAACCGTTATGAGACTGGCGAAGTCAACAAAGTCTAAAGACAAAATAGAATGAGCTTGCTCAAACTAGTTTGGCTTTAGACGAGGCGGCAAGTTCTCGAGCAAGGGAGTGCATACTACATGCATGACCGCAGCGAGATGGACGTAGCCAACAAAGTATAAAGACAAAATAGAATGAGCAAAGGCTGAGATAAGACCCATTGAACCTGTTCGGATAATGCCGACGAAGGGAGACTTAAATGTATTTGCTCGATTTTGTGGGCGCCAGCCTATCTTTGATTTCCACTTATTATTTTACTCAGGCTAAACGCTTAGCTTGGCTGGTGGGGCTTTTTGCGGTCACACTTAACTTTGTGCTGTACTGGCAAAAAGGCATTTACGGCCACCTGTTATTAGAAGGCATTTATTTCTTCTCGATGGTGTATGGATTTTATCAATGGTCTACAGGGGTTGCGAAGCCTACTCGACTCATTCGATACTTATCTTTGAAACAGATCCTGCAGTGTATTCTCATCGCATTGGTCGGCATTCTTTGTATGGCGCAAGCTTTATCTTATTTTACCGATTCAACGATCCCTTACTGGGATGCCACCACCACGATATTAAGCCTGATTGCTCAGTGGTTACTGTGCATGAAAATTATTCATTGCTGGATTTTGTGGTTTATTGTCGACGTACTCGTCGCTTTATTGCAACTCTATAAAGGAATACCCTTCCACAGTGCGGTACATTGGTTATATTTAATTATGGCGGTCGTGGGATATTATCGTTGGCGTCAGCTATATGTATTTCAAGAAACACCTAAACCGATTACTTGCTGATCTTTTTTGATTGCAAACAATGCTCTTTGAGGAATTGGGTCGCATCATCGAAGGGCATGGGTTTAGCGATTAAATAGCCTTGGAATTGTTCACATTCCAATAAGCGTAAATAGGCGGCTTGGTGCTCGGTCTCAACCCCTTCAGCAAGGGTTGTGATCTTCAAACGTTTAGCCAAATCGAAGATGGCGGCAATAATCGCTTTGTGGCGTTCATTGTCTTCTAGGCTGATAGCTTGAACAAACGACTGATCGATTTTAATCACATCAATAGGAAGATCTCTTAAATAACTTAAGCAAGAGTAGCCCGTACCAAAATCATCCATCGCAATCTGAAAACCGATTTGCTTTAACTGGTAGAGTTTATGGATGATTTCTTTTGTGTCATGCGCAAAAATGGATTCGGTTATTTCTAATTGAAAGCGACTAGGGTCAACTTGATTTTGATATAAAGCCTCAGCAAGCTCATCAACAAAATCATCTCTTTGTAATTCTTTAATAGACAAGTTAATACTAATGCTAAAATTATCTAATCCTAATGCTTGCCAAGCAGTATAGTATTCACATGTTTTTTGAAATACCCAACGTCCAATATTTGATATCAAGCCAATTTCTTCTGCTAGAGGAATAAAAACAGAGGGTGGAACCATTCCTAACGTTGGATGGTGCCAGCGAGAAAGTGCTTCAAAGCCTTTCAATTGGCCTGATTTAGCGTCGATTTGTGGCTGAAAATGTAAATCAAACTGCTCTAGTTGGATCGCAGTACGCAAATCGTTTGATAGACGCATAACGCGTTCAGCTTCAAGATTCAAATCAGATTGAAAATACTGATAGTGATTTTTCCCTCTTTTTTTAGCTAAACTCATCGCAAAGTCGGCATATTGCAATAATTTTTCTGGATCTTGAGTATCATCAGGATTCAATGCAATACCAATACTCGCTGTTATTTGATATTTTTCACCGTTTAACTCAAAAAATGGCATCAAACAGCGATTAATTTTTGTTGCTACTTTACTCGCATCATTTGCGTGGTTAATATGTGTCAGCAAAACAATAAATTCATCACTTCCTGTGCGCGCCAAATGATCCGCATCGCGGATCACACTACGAATACGCTGGCTCACTTTTAGCAGTAACTCATCGCCACAATCATGGCCCAATGCATCATTGAATGCTTTAAAACCATCTAGATCAACAAATAACACGGCACATTTTGTATTATAGCGATGGCAGTATGCGACAGCGTGTTTCAAGCGCAACAACAATGCTTTGCGATTGAGCAGCCCTGTTAATGAATCTTGTTGTTCTAGTTCATCTTCACTTTGTAATGAATGGTTATCTGACATGTCACGTAAAGATAAGACATAACCTTCAAGATGAAGTAGCTCATCAAACACTGGCGTTAAATAGATATTAACTTGGTTTTTCTGCTGACTGTTGCCTAATGCCAATTGGTAAGTGCCCACCGGGATCACATTATTGGTGCTCGCAACAGCGTCCATCGCCTTTTTGAGCGCCATCAAAAAACTGCTGTCGATGGTGTCTACAAATTCTTCAATTGACTGATTGATGATGTTAGGTAATTGTTCATTCAAATACATTGCTGCTACTGGGTTGGCAAAGGTAATAGTACCTTGCAGATTAGTACCAATAACACCGTCTGAAATAGACGCCAATATTGCTTCATTATTCTTTTTGATTCTGGTATTTTCGCGATATCGGCATTCATCTTTTAAAACACGCTCTAGTACTAATGGCAGTCTTTGTAAATAATGGCTACTTTTATCTTTCACTATAAAATCTTTAGCGCCTTTACGAAACGCTTGAATAGCAAACT
>CAZCXZ010000101.1:0-12675 GCA_964502705.1 Uncultured Candidatus Berkiella sp.
GATCAACAAGGGTTCAACCGTCCACATCAGGAGGGCGCCAAGGCCCAAATAGGTAGCGCGTTTAACAGAAATCTCATGCAATGCCGTGTCCTCTTTCCCCAAAACCTCCCATGACCACAAAGCCGCTTTCGCTTTGCTACGCATAAATTAATGATATAGGGGGTGGGGGTCAAGCGATTTTGCATTTGTTTGTTAGCTTACATGATATATGGCAGTCCAAACCTTATAAACGGCAATATAGCAAACCGCCATGCCGTATCTACACCTTAAGAGAAATTTAACGCGCAATAAGGACGTATCGTTCAGGTGGGGCGGTTACCCACCCGATCCAGACGAATTTGATCCACCATCACTAGGCAGACCACCAGGCTTCTTATAAAACGCAAAAATACCACCCGTTACTTTATCTAATTGCAATTTGCTCATTTTTCTTGAGTCATTTCTTTTACCGGAATTCTTTTTATCTTTCGATTTGTTACTCATCATAAGCCTCGCAACACAAAACCAGGTTGTCATCAAATAACTCAATGCATATAAACCTGTTCATATTCCCTTTATAAACAGCAAGATTCACATGCTTTTTTAGTATGCGCTTAGCAAAAATCAATGTAAATCGCATATAGAAGGAATTTTAAAGTGTCTGGTGTTTCACTAAACGTGAAAAGAGGTTGTTATTATCGATAAGTTGCTGATAGGTACCAAATTCAACTATTTGACCCTGATCCATCACGTATATTCTATCAACATCTTGTAGTGTACTTAAACGATGCGCAATCACAATTCGAGTCATTTTCATCTTGTTTAATTGTGTAATCACATGTTTTTGAGTCTTATTATCTAATGCTCTAGTTGCTTCATCCAAAATCAGAATTTTCGGTTGACTCGCAATCGCGCGCGCAATGAGTAACCGTTCTCTTTGCCCACCAGAGAGCCCAACGCCTTCCATATTAATCATGGTGTGCATTTGCATTGGCATGTTTCTAATGTCTTCTGCTAAATCAACCTTTTCAGCAATATTCCATGCTTCTTTCAACGATAAATCATTTGCACCGGCAATATTGGAATAAAGATCTCCTGGAATCAGTTGATCGTTCTGTAATACAACGCCCATTTGTTGTCGCAACGATTCCATATCGATTTGATTAATATCATTGTTGTCGAAATAAATACCACCCTCGGTTGGGTTTTCAAAATGCAATAACAAACGAATCAGCGTCGACTTACCTGAACCTGATGGACCAACAATGGCGACATACTCACCAGGTTCAATATGGATATTAATATTTTTTAAAATCCATCTATCCATCTGTGGATATTTAAATGAGACATTTGAAATTTCGATATTACCATTAATGTCGCCGGGATCGGGGAGCTCTTCTGTTTGCTCAGGTAATGTTTGAATAAAAATCTTAGCGCGTTCAAAACAAGGAATTTGTTCTATAATTCTGTTCACTTCATGCAGCAATTCAAAAATCACTATTACTAATTGAGCGAGAACCGCATTAAAAGCTAAAAAGTAGCCCGTCGATAAAGTATTTGATTGATACCATGTCCACGCCAATGCTGCATAGGCAATTCCAAAAGCCAATAGCGGGGCGGTATCAATGATGCTGCTTATTATGCTAGATAATTTTAAAGATTTTCTAAGATTTTCTTGTAATACAGAGAAGGCATGCGACCAGTGAAAAAACACCCGAAATTCAGAACCGGTTAAATGAATTTTAGCTATCGCAGTAAAGAACTCACCTAACATGCCAAATAGTTTATCTTGTTGGGTAACAATGAGCTTCTCGTAACGTAGTCTTGCACGCATAAGCAATATATAACAGCCAACAATAACGGCTAAAAAGAGTAGCACGATAGTTGCTGCAAATGCAGAATAATAAAACAATAACAGCCAACTCATGGCTGAAAATAACATATTCATCGACAGATGCAGTAATGGACCTGATAAAGCAAATCTGATATCAATAAGTCGAGTGATTCTTGAAACGAGTTCACCTGGGGTAAATTGTCGAAAAAATAAAATGGGGAGCCTTAAAATGCGTGCCCAAAACGCGGCTTGAATTTGACTATCAAATTTCGCTTCAAAACGTAACAGTGTAAATCGCTTCGTCATTTCAAACATGCCTGTTACCACAATGGTCACCAGCATGACCAAACCAATGTCAAATAAGCGACCTCTATCCGATGTTACAATAATATTATCAAATATAATTTGCATCAAAATAGGTGGTATCAACGCTAATAATGCGGTCACTGTAAAACAGGCGAATATGATACGGATATCATGTCGGGTAAATGCCAAGCCAAACTTAACAACATCTTTCAGACTCAAGATCACATTGTTGAAACTGCGATAAATTGCAAAAGCATACTTTCCTAACTTGGCGTAACCATTCTCTGTTTGAGATTGATAGTCTTTGCCATTTGTTGCTATTAACGCGACTGGTTTTTGCGATTTTTCTTCAACACCAAATATAGGACCATGCTCACTTTTTTCCCATTTATTAGGCAAATAGACTTTTCGATAAAATATTTTAGAGTGATTCATAATCGATTTGAATTTTGCAAAAGTATTGTGGCTCGATAATTTAGCAGAAGTCGACCTTAGTGAAAGATCATAATATTCAGCCAAACGTTGACAAACTAAAAACACGGGGTCACCAGAATTAGTTACCTTTTCAGAAGTGTGGTGTGTTAAGTCATAGCTGTCTTTCAATTCGCCAAGAGCACATTTCATGGATAATCTGTTATTTTTAACTTTGTCATACAAAATAATATTATTGTACAATATCTCATTATCAATTTTTATTAAAAACAGATAAACCAAATGCAAATAATAAGGCTTTAAAGAACTCCAAAAATTATCCATCTGCAGTATTTGTAATGTCGTATAAACTTTAATATCGGTTGCAGCCGATAATCTAACCCATGAATGTGGTGTTAATGGAAAGCATTGCTGATCTTGACCAAGTTTTGCACCATCGTCACCATTAAAATAACCCACACCTTCAGACAATGAAATCCAGTTAATAAATCTAGACACGGTAATGGTATCATCTTGCATCAAATCAATGTTTTCTACAATTTCAATCGTATTAAGAGGTATCTTTTCAAAATTTACGACTTTAGTGATTTTGTTGATGAATTCATCAATAAGAACAGAAAGAGTTAGAGACTCGGTAGCATTTAGCATTTTAAAGCTTGGCAATAGACAGTGATAAACTTCGGTTTCGGAACAATTTCTTGCAATTAGCTCCCAATTTCCCTCGTGGGGTGAAAAGTCGGTTGAAAATAACTCACCTTCAGATACTCTAAAAAAATGATATAACGATCTGTCATTATCAGATGTGTCATTGCGCCTTAAAAATACATCAACCGCGCCACTTTTAACATACCAAAAACTAAATACCTCATCGCACTTGAAGCGACTGCCTGTATTTACATTTTGCAAAGTACCATATTTACTGCATATGTCATGTATAGCCATGCTCTACTCCATCACCATCAGGTCATAATATACGCCCTGTTGAGCGATGAGCTCTTGATGTGTTCCTAGCTCTACAATTCTACCTTTATCAAGGACTACAATTTTATCCGCGTTTTTAATGGTGCTTAATCGATGCGCAATGATAATCGTTGTACAGCCACGCCTACGAATATTGTTATATATTTCACTTTCGGTGATTGGATCAAGTTCACTGGTTGCTTCATCCATAATCAAAATCGAAGGATTATTAACTAATGCACGTGCAATATCTAGTCTTTGTCGCTGTCCGCCACTGAAATTTGAACCTTGCTGACAAATATCAGCATCGTAGCCATTTTTCCGCAATGAGATCTCGTCATGAATAAGCGCATCTTTAGCGGCTTGCACGATATCACTATGCCGCAATGTATCATCCCACATTGAAATGTTGTCTTTAATTGAAAAATTGAGCATGACACTATCTTGCTCAACAAGTGACAATGAATTAACCAACACTAGTTTATGAATTGAGGCAATGTTTTGACCGTCAATTCTTATTTCACCAGACCAGGGCTCATATAAATTCGATAACAACTTTGCAAAGGTAGATTTACCTGCCCCCGAGGCGCCAACAATTGCAACATGCTCGCCTGGCGCAATCGATAAACTTATATTTTTAATTAATGATTTCTCAAGCCGGTTATAACCAAACGTCACTTTATTTATTTCGATAAATCCTGATAAGCTAACATTAGCTTGCTTTGCTAACCCTGAAGTATCAGTAAAATCCTGCAGGTTCATCTTTTTGCTTTGCTTATAATTCAATACATCGTCCAATTTAGCAATTATTCCTGACATTTCAACTATGCTTGCCGCAGCATTAACCAATCTGTTTAATGGCACAATATAACTTATGACTAAACTCTGGATCGCAACTAACGTCCCAACAGATATCGAACCATCCATGACCTTACTAGCGCCCAAAATAAGGATAATGGCCACATTAATACTATTTAGTATTGAAGGTAATGCATTATAGATAATGGTTTTTTGATTAAGCTCATGAATGGTATTCGCGGCTTTTATTTGTGACCCGACTACTTTTGAAAACAAACTATTCTCTTGGGAACTTGCTTTGATAGACTCAATGATCCGAAATCCACTATAGGCATGACCACAGTAGTTACCCAAGTCATAGCTTAATAATAAACTTTTCTCATGTCGAATATTAGAAATCTTGTGGAACACTAACAGGTTTATAGCTGCAATCGTGGTTGCTATAAGCATAAAGGTGTGGTCGTAATAAAATAGCAGCGAAGCGAACACAACAACATAAATTGCGCTTAGAACGGATTCGATAAATACATTGGAAATAAATTTGGCTATTTGTTGATTCAGCGACATACGATCTACAATATCACCCGTGTGACGTAAATAAAAAAACTGAATGGGCAACTGCAACAAATGCCAAAACATTTCAGAAGAAAAAATTGACGATAATTTAATTTGCAACCTCATTAAGTAATGGTTTTGAATAAAGCTCAAACTCCAACGCATGATGACGGTAATGAGCATTCCAATTAACAAGGGTTTAATAATAGAATGCATTTTATTTACCAGAAATTGATCAACAAATATTCTACTAAAAATTGGGATTAATAATCCGATAAATGAAAATGCCAGCCCAGCCAAAAAAATATAGAGCAAGGGTTTCTTATGCTTTGAGAGTCTATGACAAATTTGTGGCAAGATACTGGGTGGTTTCCCAAATTTCTCGAATGAATCAGTAGGCTCGAACGTAAGTACAACCTGTGAATAGTTTTTTTCAAATTCTTCCTTCGATATTGAGGCTCGTCCAATAGCAGGATCATTAATATAAGCTTTGTCTTTGTCAAATCCTTCAAGCACTATAAAATGGTTATAGCGCCAAAAAATAATGGCCGGTAGCTCGATGGATTCTAGCTCATCGAATGCAAGATTATATCCCTCACCTAATAAGCCATGCTTTTCAGCGGCTTTGATTATATAAAGAGCTTTTGATCCATCTCTTGAGATACCACAATCTTCACGTAGCTGTTCGAGTGGAATATATCGACCATAGTACCCAAGAATCATCGACAAACAGGCCGCACCACATTCCGTCGATTCCATTTGAAACACAGACGGTGTTTTTTTAATTTTTTTATTAAAATTTAATATTCCCATTATTCAGTGCCTAACCATTCTTTGATTTTGGGAATAATCAATTCAATGGGCCTCTTTTCTCTAAGGATTATTCTAGCATCACATAACGTACCACTTTGAATTTTAAGCGGTGGCCCATCATTGGAGGTCCATTCCAAGCCACTAAACGTTTTATTACTGGGTATTAAGCTCACATGTACCTCAACCTGGCTGTCTTTGCTTAATATTCGTTTAACCATTTCATCATTTTGCAAAACCCTATTAATCCCTTGAGACGTAGCAGGATATTGTGAAACATAGCTAATTTTGCCCTTAATCGAGCCAAACTCTTCCGGGCTGACAGTACTTGGAACCACGCGAACCCCCATACCCGGTATCACACGCTTACCCTCTAAGGCAGAAATATACACAATAGCTTCTAAGGTATGTAAGGATTGGTTGGCAATCTCTAGCGTTAACAGTCCTGTACCTGGTTTTACGACACTACCCAGTGTTTCTTTAAGCTCTGTTACAGTTCCAGTATATGGAGAGCGAACAATGTTATTCACATCATACTTTTCTTCTAAGCTTTTAAGCTCTCTCTCTAGGTTTCGCAAAACATGTTCATCATTTAACTTATCAATTTTAAGTTCTTCTAGCTTCTTATTGGTTTCCGTTAGTTTTTCATTGGTATCTAACGTCTCACGCTCAACTGTGATCCCTTTATTTAAAAGCTTTAATTGAGCTTCCATTTTTCTTTTAAGCGCAGTGACCTCTTCTGAATATCTGATAGTAAGCACACCGCGGATTTCTTCACGTTCTTTATTTGCTATATTTTGTTCTTTAATTTTTTCTTTGAGGTTTTTAATATCATTTAAAATTTCTGTTTGTAAAATATAAGCAACAGGCTGATCTCGCTGTATGACATCACCAACGTTGATATCAAATTTAATAATTCTGCCTGAACTATCAGAAGTGATGGTATGGATCCCACCGACATTGATTAACATGCCGGTTGCATTCACGCGCGTCGGAATTTTACCGAAGAAAATCCACCCAATTGAACACACCATGAGCAACAGCAATCCCAAAAGCGCAATCCACCCTTTCGAGTCAGTCACCTCCAAAAGCTCATCGAGCCTCTCTGGGGATATGGGTTCTTCTGGATTTTCGGCCATGTATATTCACACAGGTAATTTAATTTTCTCTATCATTTAAGTTTAGCAGTGGGGGTAATCTGGCTTAGGGTGATTTCATGAAAGGTGCAGCAAAAAGCCAAAATTATCTGTTCTTCTTGCAATAGTGTGACTACACATGCAAGAAAAACCATTCATAATTTGACTGTGTTCACTCAGGTCTTTGCTTTGTTGACTTCTTGGCCTTCACTTCAGACATCAATTCTTGATGCAAATTTGGGCGTTCTTTGGCATGCTTGTCACTCTTGTGTTGTGAATAAGCGGGACTTTGCTCATAGCGTCTTGCAGCTTGCTGCTCTTGTTTAGCATCTAGTACTCGTTGCAATCGGTCTTCTTCATCTTGGACAACTTTTGACGATGAAGAAAAAAGAGGTTCTCCTTTAGCGCGTTTTTCTAATAGTTCTAGTCCCATATCGCGGATCCTATCACCATAAAAAACATCACCCACACCTGCTTGTTTTAGGTATCCCTCTAATGCATGTCGCGCGCGTTTAACCAAATCGATTTCTTGCTTTTTTTCTTGTGGTGATAAACTATCAAACCTTTGATGTAAAGAAGTAATTTGTCTCTGTAAATCTTCTAACCGTTGATTGATCTCTTGAACTGCGCCCATTAAGGCAGGCGTTTGTTTTTCTTTATAAATACACCAGGTAGTAAACGCAACAGAAAGTGCGATGGTGGCAACACTTGCTGCTTGTAATCCATAGGTATCAGCTAATGGCGATACATAATAATCAGCATTTTCCACCACAAATTGACATAAGCTTGTCAAACCATTGGGCACATAGTCACAAATAGAAGGCTGCGGGCACCAACCAATCCATTCTTGTACAAGGGGATAGGCACAAGCCGTTCCACGCCACCAAGTTGTTCCCCACGTTGCCGCGCTAGTGGCCATTGCACCGGCACCTGATACTAAACCTTGTAACATCACAGTCCCCAACCAGCTTTCATTTAGTTATCATACTATTTTTTAGAATACCCATCGCTGCAATTACACAGAAGAAACCTATTCCCAACTTTAGTTGGTTTTCTACTATTTTAATTTGGGCAGATGATTGATTTTTGTAAGAAAATACTTTAGGTTTGTGAGCTGCACTAAATGTTGTTAGGAATCAAAATGAGTACACATGGCGCAGCTAAAGAAACCATCCCTTCATACAATACCCTCAACGATTTAATTAATTCAAAAAACGAAAAATCCGCAATTGAATTGATTAAAAAGGGCGACATTGCCTTCGATGCATTCGATAAAAAGGGTTATTTGCCTATTCATTGGGCAGCGGCCAAAGGCTGCATTAAAGTCTTCAAAGCACTGTGTAAAAAGGGCGCTGACCCTTACGCTTTAGATCAAAATGGTTTCTGTGCCCTTTATCATGCGCAGATACACAAACAAAAAGACTTTCTGAGTTTTTATGATAAAGAATACCCATCGGTATTCGACCAAATGACGTCAGAAGCCACGAGTGATGAAATAAACGAACTCCTGCAAAGAATAGGCTTTCAAGCTTACACAATCGGTTCGAAAGAACCCACAACTGATGACAATTACCTTATTTCACTGTTTTCGCCTGTAACAACACCTGCCAAATCGTCAAAATCAGGAAAGCTTGATTTAAAAAAGGAAATGGCTTCGCAAATTAATCCCATTCAGTTAACGCGCATTGCGTTTGGGATCACCGAAGTGATGTCTCCTACAAACATTGTTAATACGCTCAAAAAATACTATGACAAAATGGATTATCGAGCAAAACTCGCTAGCATCTATTTTATTAAAGAAATCATCCGCCAAGATACTTCAAATGAATTGATCGACACTTTTGACTTTGCTAAAGCCTTTTCAAGGTTTGTAAACAACATCGGCAACAGTTTTGCGATGACCTCTTTAAAAGGAAAGTTGCAAAAGTACCATCAAACAAAGCTAACCAGAACGGCCATTTATCTACAAGACAAGCAAAGTTTTGCATTTGATTTAGCCAAAATATTTAGAGAAGCAGTACTTGATATATCCCCTAAAGATTTTCAAGCGGTTAATTTACTTAAAAACAAAGATAATAATCGTCCGTTTTTGGCGCTATCAGCATTGACTAACCAATTATCGCATCTTGTCTGTTTAGATATATTGCATGCACCTTCTGGCAAAGAGGGCTTAGAACGCATGATGTATTTTATGGATATGATTGCTATTTGCTTAAAAGAACCTAAAGCAAACGCAAGCCCTATACTGCCTTATAATTTAGCCGCTGCTGCTGCGATTTATAATGGTCTAAAATTCAATGTGATAACACGTTTAAGTCATATTAAAGATCTACCGGATGCTTACGCTAGAGCAATGGAACGTTATGACGAGCTTTTTCATGTCTCTTCACGCGGGCTACGCTCTGCCATGCTTGAAACACCGGCATGCATTCCTGTTATCGCAGTCTACTCTGCCGATAAAGATAAAATTTCAGAAAATAAACTATTAGCCGACCGCGTTATTTTATTTGGCAAATTGAATGAGCAATACGCAGCACATTGTACCTATTTACAATCACTTGATCAGCTCGCAAGCATGCCTTCACATTCAGACATTCACAAGCATGTGCAAAAAGTTGAATTTAGCGATGAAAGTGCTTATTGGTATTCCTATCACCTTGAGCCAGCAAGAGTCATTGAGCTCTCAGAGCAAGCAGCCCTAGGCGATATAGCAAAAATCTTGAGTGATCTGAAACATTGTCGTGATGTAAGATCTTGTTTAGCAGTAACCCAGAGTAATCAAAACTATCGCGGTACTTCAGCTAAAAATAGAATCATCTCTTATCTTGGCAAGTTAAGCCTGCCAACAGACACCGTGAAAGAAATCACATCACTCTGTGACAAAGTCATCGAGCAATTTTATAATGATGCGCCTGTAGCGGCAAAAGGCAAATTTACTGCTGAGCACGCACCTAAAAAGCTCAAAAGAACTGCAGCATCCCATGAAGCGGAAGATATCACTCATGCATTCGCTGACATGAACCTGGAAGACCCTAGCAGTGATGCCTTAGCACATCGTCCTCGATCGAAAACGCGCGCTGAAATTGCGCACCAAGATCAACGTAAATCAGAACGACCGCGCAAAGGGTCCGGCTCTGAATATTCGCATGATAGCGACAGTATGGAAGCTACCCCTTCATTTACGCCTAGCCTATTAACCAAACGCAGCGGCCCACAATCGGTAGCTACGTCTTCGGATGCTTTAAAAGCGACGAGTTCTTCTCCCTCTGCAACTTCCTCAAAACCCTCTAGCTCGTCAGCCGCCTCTACATTTAAGTAAGCCCTCCAAGAGCCCCCAAAAGGGGCTCTTGACCTATATGATATGTGCGCTTACTATATGCCGATATCAAGAGTGAGTACATTATCATGACGCAACAATATTGGATTGGCACCGTTTCAAAAGAGCATGTTCTACGTGGCAAGCAAGGTGGTTTTGCTCAAGTTTGTCATGGCAAAGAAGCGCCACTTAAGCGAATGAAGCCCAGTGACTTATTGCTGTATTACTCACCCAATATCACCATGCATGAAAAAAGCCCATACCAATGCTTTACCGCGCTTGGGATCATTCAAGCCAAAGATCCCTATCAATTTAAAATGAATGAAGATTTTGTTCCTTTTAGGCGTGACGTCTCTTATCTACAAACGCAGGATGCCCCCATAAGGCCAATGCTGCCCTATCTCTCCTTTATTCATGACAAAACCCGTTGGGGCGCAGCCTTTCGCTTCGGTATTTTGAAAATACCACGTCATGACTTTATAATTGTTGCCACTGCAATGGGATTAAGCAATGACCAAATCAATGAACTTTGGGTTTAAACGAGCTGAAGATAGTCCTGGTTTTTTGCTCTGGCAATTAACCAATCAATGGCAACAGCAACAAAGGGGGGCTTTACGTCCGCTTGACATTACGCATCCGCAATTTGTAGCACTTGCTGGAATTTTGTGGCTCAGCAATCTTCATAAAGTAGGCCCTTCACAAAATCAGGTCGCTGAGTTTACGCATATTGATAAAATGATGATGTCTGATTTAGTGAAAACGCTTCTGCAAAAAGAACTCCTTGAACGAATTGCGCACCCTCTTGATAAGCGAGCCTATTCATTAAATTTAACAACGAAAGGCCATAAACGTGTTTTAAAAGCGATCCCGCTTGTTGAAGAAGTTGATGCGAAATTTTTTAAAAGAGAAACCAAGGGATTAAACGCCTTAGTTAATATTTTGAATAAAATAATTTAATGGTAATAGAGACCTTGATAACCAAAATGACCTACGATGCCGTTATTGTATTGATTGACGGGATAATAAGAATATAGGTTGTAACTAAGATGAGGATCGGTAGCCCAGCCCTCTCTTGGCATCGCATAATTAACGTTAACCTTATTGGCTTTATAGGCATAGTTTTTACTCACTGCATCATAACGTAACAGATCAGCGGTATTACTACAGCCATTCATCAATAAAGGTAACAACACTAAGAATATTCGCTTCATAATGTTGTTTTCGGCACAAATGCAAAATGCTTAATCGGTGTAATGTCACTTAATAACTGAATGGTACAGCTATGAAAGATAAAATTCTCACGTTTATTAAAAATACGAAATTAGCACTATCTGAAAAACGAAATAGAATGCCAAAAATGGGATTTCACCAGAAGTTTATTGCTGAAATAGAACAGGATGAGCAGCAGTTAGAGACAGCCAATGGCGTAATTGCCGATTTGGAAGAGGATAAGCCAAGTATTGCGGCCAAACTTTTGTATCATTTAATAGAACTAGTAATCCCCGTTTTTAGCCATTGGCGAGAGCGTATTTCAAAAACTGAATCAGCACACCCCACGCTTGCTGAGCACATCATGGCCAAACAACAGTATCAAGAACAAAGATCCAATATTTGTAAATTACTTGAGCATATTAATACGCTTGAAGCGACGCCCTTAATTGCTATTCAAGCGGAAGTTGAAAATCCGGGGAGTGAAATTGTGAAGCAATATAAACAACAACGCACTCCCTTTTTAGCGACTCATGGTATCCAAGAAACACCAGTAATTGCCATCAAACTAAATGGCTCTTCAAAGTGAATGACGCCTGGTTGACGTTGAGGCTTTAGGGGTATCGATTGAGCAAAATTTATCGACAGGTAATCCAACTGATTCGAGAACATTGCTGATTGAAAGCCTTTTGAACGACCGAACTAATTCATCCTCTTCTTCATTGATATGATAGCCGCCGGAGTGATCATTGATCGATAATATGGTTGATGGTCCTTCGGTAACATTCGCAAACAAAATCTCGCCTGCAGCTAACACAACTGGCTTTTTGCCGGCTAAATAATAATGATGCATTTGTCCAATTCGTAATTCATATTCACCTTGACTGGATGAAAGTACCACATAGGGATATTTTCCATGAGGATAGACAACATGCTGCTCATTACCATTGGCTCGTAGCATGTAACCTTTCTCATTAATTACGTTGGTTTCGCTATCTAGATGAAAATAGGGATCTGGACGCCCTAATGACCGATTACGATGAAATATTTTTTCGGCGATTTCAGAGCGTGCTTTTGTCTTTAGCATATTAAACATCAAGCTAAAGGTAGGCACTTTCCTTGATTGTGCTTCTGTTTGAATCGATGATAATGCCGTCCTATTTAGCAAAGGACTCGCTGTTTCATACTTTTGATTTACTTTCATTTGAGTAATCTCATTCATTTACATAATCGATTTAAAAATGTAAGACGATTAAACCCCTAAATCAAGGTGTGATTTTATCCACTAAATGAGTTAGCAAGGGTAGAGAATTATTAACCGAGCAAATGAAAACCTGCAT
>CAZCXZ010000102.1:0-12510 GCA_964502705.1 Uncultured Candidatus Berkiella sp.
CTGATCCTCCATCAAGCACGCCGCCGCCTCCCCCAAAGAGTCCCTAGCGTGTAGGGACTCATATTTTGGGCAACTATCTAACTTTACATTGGGAACCGCCTATGTTCTAATGACCCCCATTCGTCGTTAATCATCCTTGTTTGGGGTTTACATTATGAAAGGAAGTCCACGCAGAACTTTGCCGGCTTTTCAAAAGCATGAAGCAGCGGGTGAGAAAATTCTCGATAGATTTAAAGCGAACCAAGCTAGTGCAAATGCACCTCTTCCTGGGCCTTCATCAGCGCCAGCATCTGCAAATAATCCTGCAAATAATCAGGAAACACCTGAAGAAAGATTGGCACGCATTAAGAAAGAAGCGATTGAGCGTAAAAAGAAAGAACTCAATAATCGCCGTACGCAAAAAGACATGGCAATACGCGCAATTCCACATACTGGCCACGCTGATGGTGGTTCGATTGGTAAAGCAGAACATCTTGCAGGTTTAACGGCTGAAGGTGTGGCCGGTGAAATGATCATGCATTTAATGATCTTTGCGGTTGAAGCGACCTTTAACACGCCTTTTTGGATCCAAGCTGAGCAATTTAACGAAGCACTTAGACAAGAGTTGGCATCATTAGAGCCAGGTCAGAAGCCCGTGCGTCTATGCTATTTACCGGATGATAATGGCGCGTTCCCTGATATTTATCCGATTAATTCTCAAGGTGAAGTCGACTTTGACGCAGAACCTTTAGCCGAAAATGAAGTTACGCCGTTCGCTATTCGCGCAAATGGTTATATTCCGATGCCAACTGTATTCGAATCCTATCAGATTGTATTGGACAAGCACTTTGAGCGTATGATGGGTGCTGGCGTATTATCACCAGAACAAAAAGCCCGCATGACAAATACCCTGGCCGATATTCAAGGACAGAAGAAAGAAGGGAGCGATTTAGCTTCGGATAACGCAGCGATTAGAGCGGCAATGCCAAGACCTAAACTGGGCGGCTAACCTGGCATATTTTGTAGGGGCGGCAAGATGTCCGCCCCAACTTTATACGTAACATTAACCCCCAGCAATATCAGAAATACCACCGCCACCCATGGATTGTTTTGCAACGTTGCTCATAGCGCCGGCACTACTCTTCATGAGGCCACCACCAATTTCAGCACCTTTATCAACGGCACCTTTGGCTTCTTCAAGTTGTTGTTTCACGCTACCTGAAGACTCAGCTTGACCACCGATCCAACGAGTGATTTTATCTGGCAATACATAAACTAAGCTAAAGCATTCATGAATAATACCAATACACAAACCACCATATAGACACAATAACGCGATACACCCAAATATCCCGATAGTGCCGGTGGAAGCGTCGACAGTTGCGTTAAAGCCAAAGTTAACCATACCAATAGCCACTTCGACGAGCTTGCAAGCAACCGCAAACCCAATAACCATTAAGCTCGGTCTTAAGAAAACGTTGGTAATCAGCATGACCGCAGCAGAGGCTTTACCTAAGTTTTCTTGTGCGGGGCTGACCAATCCTAATGCCACAATCGGCGCTGCGGCAATGGTTTCAATCACCAGCAGCATCCACCCAAGGGCGGTAAACGTAAAGACAAGATACGGCACCATCGGTAAGTAAATACCGATTGCCGCTCCGGCCCCCCACAGCAGACCGATAATCAAGGTTAAAACAGGTACCAAGATAGTCACAATCGCGCCTAATGCCCAACAGAGTGGGTTCATACCAGACATGATACAACCAACGATCATCATTAAGAATGAGAGCAGAATAATAGTGAACCAAATGTTTTCACAAGTGATCATAATATCTGAACCAAATTTTCTAAGCGAAGAGACCGGTTCCATAACATTACCGTTAGTATCTTTGCCGGCAGTTAATGTATTCATGATATCAACTGTTGCGCCTTTTACGGCGTTAGCAATCGCGTCATACAACGGTCCACCGCTACCACCAATATTCGATTTTTGCATGTTCAATTTAATATTGCCTGGTGCTAACGGTGGGGAAATACCACCTGTGCCCGCAGGAACTAAGCCACCTGCTACGCTCATCGAAGTGGTAACCGCATCTCGACATTCCTGACCTAATGCTGAGGGAAGATTCTCAGCAACCGGCTGAGGGAAATTACGTTCAGCTTGAGTTGAATTCTTTTTAATGGTGTCAAAATAGTGGCTACCCGCAAATATCCAGCCGTTTTTCAATGCATCGTCAACAAAGGCATTGGCAGTAACAGGCACGGGTTGTAACCCTCGTAACCCCGCCACAATTTCGTCTGCTCCCGCACTGGTTTGATTCGCCACTTCTGTTTGTATGCTTGCAACAGTTGCTGCATTTGGCGTGATCGCGATATCTTTACCCACAGCCTGAAGTTTATTAGCAGCGGATCTCATCACCTGCGCATTTACCGCTCCCCATTCGTTGCCATCAAGTCCTGCAGCCATCACGCCGGAGGTCATACCACCACAGACATTTCTATAGGTTGAGTTGCCGAGAATACCAATCATCAAAGTGGCTGAACCATTCTGTGAGTACGATAGCGCTTGAACAGTACTATCGGGAAGATTCGATAAAGCGGTTTGGCATGCGGTATTAAAATTAAGTGTTTGTGCGCAAGCCATGGATCGCATTAATGCGCGCATGGTTGATGAAACATCAGTGCCCCCTGTGGGGGTTTTAATCAGGATTTCTAAACTACTGCCGCCTTGGCCACCATTTTCTGCCCAACCTCTCACAGTAACTAAATAAACACTGTTCGCGGCGGCAACACCATAGATAACGATCTGCATCATAAATACTTGGATTAAAGAGTAGCCGGAAGCAGTGGGTATTAAAAATGCCATACCGATAGCAGCGCGTAAAGGGATCCAAACAGATGACCATTTACGGCCCATCACTTCGCCTTCTTGGGCGGTATTAATGGTAGACAATATAATCGTGTAGCTCACAACGATGCCGCCCAAACTCAATACAGCGATGTTGAATACTTCAAACAAGCGACCAATCACAGAGCTACCTGCACCTTGCAAGGTGCTACCGACATTGCCAAAAATTTGTCCTAAATAGATAATGGAGCGGTCTTCTGGGCGGTTGCTCCAGCTAATATCCGCAGAATAAGCAAGTTCCGGTAATGCAAAGCAGATTACCACCAAACCTATTGTCAATATTGTGCTCTGTTTCATCATATACTGTTTTCCAAAAGCTATTTCTTAAACGCTTTTAAGCTGCTTTTCATTAAACCTGCGCCAATACCTGCACCTTTTTGTACACTTCCTTTGAGGGATTGTACGTTCTTCATCGTGCCTTCGTCTTCATTACCGCCACCGCCGATCCAACGCATCACTTTATTGGGGACGACATAAATTAAGCTGAAAGCTTCATGTACCATGCCAACGGCAACACTGGCATACAGTAGTAATATGGCAATCAAGCCAAAAACCCCGACTTGCAGCGACCCCCCGGTGGAGCCCATCATGGTTGACCAAAACGCAGCGTTCAGCATGCCAATGCCGACGATTAACAATTGTGAAGCCAAGATAAAACCTAAGATCATTAATGCAGGGCGCAAAAAGACACCGAGCAAAATCACAATGGCATGTCCGGCTTTACCCATTTCATCTTCAGAAGGTACGATTAGGGTGAGTGCGATTAAGGGCGCAGCGAGCATAGCCTCAATGACCAGAATGTTCCACGTTAAAGAACTAAAGGTAAAGACGAGATAAGGGATCATGGGAACATAAATCCCCAATGTTAAACCGGCTACCCATAGTAACGAAATCATTAACATGGCAATTGGCATGATAATCGTGAGTAGAAAATTAAACGCATGCGCAAAAGGCTGCATGCAGCTCATAAAAGTCGAAACCATCCATAAAGCGAATGCTAACCCCAAGGCAGCAAAGAAAACATTTTCTGTGATGAGGGTTAAATCACTACCAAAGGTGGTCATCGCAACCAATGGGTCGTTATGCACGGCTTTTCCTGCATCGCCAGCCCCGGTTATTTGTGATTGCAAGTTGCTGGTAATTTGCTCAAACAAGCTACCAAAAATAGCAGCAAAAATAGAGGTACCTTCCGAGCTGCTACTAGGGCGTGGGCTTACAAGAATGGAAGGGCCAGCGCGCTCCCAAGTCTCTACCGTGACCATGTTAGCCAGACCCGTTGTCACGTATGTGCTAGCAGCAGATATAGCAGTTGCAACATATTGGTCATACAGTGGCTGTGAGATGGTGGTCGCTAAATCACTTGCTGGAGATAATTCAGGAAGATTGGTAAAAGATACCGATCGGCGTGTTCCGCTTTGCGTTAGCGCATAATAATAGCTACCGGCCAACAGCCAACCATTTTGTTTGGCCTCATCATTTAACGAGACTTGGGCTTGGTAAGTGATTTCAGCGGTTTTTAATGCGTCTTCTCGTAATTTTCTAGCCGCATTAACAAGCTCACCGACACTGCTATAGTCGATTGGCTCCATCAGTGAATCGAAAGAGGGAGCCATCAAGGCGTTTTGCGCATTTGAAATGGCTGCTATATAAACGGCGGTGCGTTGTTGTGCTGAAACTGGGGTGCCTGAACCGGTGAAGGTTGGGTTGACTGAACTAAAGACGTCTATTGAGCCGCAAATAGCGTCCCCATAGCTTCGTCGGCCCCATTTGACAGTATTACCTGAAACATAGTAGCTAACTTCCTCACCTAATCTTTCTTTAAGATCAGCGTTGGATTTGAAACCGTTATTGAGTGAATTCATGCAGTTATTGGCTTTTAGAATATTAGTAACTAAGCCCTGGGCATCTTGTAGATCTTCTTTTCGGGTATCTTCATGAAGCGGCGTATCCTTATTGACGACCACGTTCCACATCGAGTTTGCGGCGCCGACACCTTGTAACACCAACCACATGACCATCATTTGGATGTAGTTGTAGCCACCCCCCTGTGGAATCAGTAACAATATGCCGACCCCGGCTCGGAAAGGGACTAAAATTGGGTGCCAATTCTTTCCTAAAAATTGCCCTTCATGCGCGGTGTTAATTGCGCCCATCATAATGGTGTAGCTTATCACCACAATCCCTAAACCAAAGACAGCTTGGTTAAAGATCCCTGCCAACGAGCCAAATATTGAGTAGTAACCAGCGGGAATGGAGCCTGGTACTTGGCCAAAAACCATGGCTAAATATTCTAGAGATTTGTCACCGGGCTGCACATTAAATAATGCGGCATAAGTGATTACCGGAAAGGTAAGAGTGGCAAGTAATATGCACGCTTTGCTGAAGGCCTTCATTCATTTGCCTTTTTGTGCTCAGTTTGAGCTACTTTGGTTGATTTCTTTGCTACGGTTAAATTCTTTTCATTTGATGTGTTGACTGAACCGTTTAACCATTCTTTGATGGTGCAGCCCAGTTTTCGGTGTTTAAGTTGAAAAAGCCAAAAATGGAAACGGAACGCTTGCGATAAAGTATAAATAGATAAGCAAAAGGCAATGAGCGTTGCGGCCATGGTGCTGGTGAAAGCTAAGAACAAACCATAAGACATAATGACCAGTGATAGCGCCATAAAAAAGTAAAACAGTTGTGAAAATTCTTTTTGGCGTTGTATGAGATCACCTTCAGTTAGTTCAAGGCGTTTTAATGCTTCTTCGAAGGTTTCAGAGTAGGTGGCTTTTTTAGGTATAACAGAGTCAAGTAAAATCACTTTGAAGTTTTCAGCGGTTTCGCTCAGATAATCCAAGCTAACCCATTTATCGACGCGAACGTCAACCAGACGGCTCGCGGTTTTTTTGCTGGATTTAAACATACCCATGATTTTTCACCTTCGATTTTATTTGTAACAGCACCTAAAGTAATAACTGCAAACTAACCTCACCTTAATAAGGATATACCTTATCAACGCAGTTATGCTGCGGACACTTAAACACAGTTTATCATGTAACTATTCTAACTGTATAAAAAATTCAGGCAGTGATTGGTGCTGTGTCAGTCAAGTTTTATAAATTTATTTTATTTTAATGAACTTTTTTTGCGTCGCGACAGACTCATCTGCAGACGGACAAGAATTTAGACGATATTAACTTTTAGATAAATTAATTTATCGCTGAATGGATACCTAGTAATTGTCACAGTCTTGAAGTATTATGTTAGTGAAGATGCTTAAAATCAATGACTTAGCGCAAAACAACAGATTGATTAGCGGTCACGAGGGAGAATAAATTCGATGCCTGATATGTCATTAGAAGCAGTCCATGCGTTCTGGCATGACTACGATAAGCGCACTTTATATCGCATTGTGACATCAATGGAAGGCATTGAATCTTGGGCGGGTGATGATGATCCGCAAGTTGAAGAAGCGCTGCTACGATTGGGATCGATGCTAGACGAGTTAAGCGATTTCGAATTAACCGACGAAGCGTCGTTGGTTAAAGTACTGGCGAATTTACGTTCGGGACGTGCTTTACGCTTAATGCAGTTTCTGGATGTACTAAAACCAGGAACAGCGTCCAAGCTACTGATTTTTGCTGAAGAACAAACCAAAGATGCTGCGCATAAAAACAGATATGCCGATTTATTTTTAAAAAGAAATTTGGCTTTTGAGAGGCTACAGTTATTAGGACGCGTTTTCGCCCCAGAAAGGATCAACTTAGTTTTAAAGGCTTTGGAGTCCAATCATGAGTAAACTAATTTCCAAGCTATCGTTATCCGTGATGCTGTTTGCTTGCGCGTCGAGTGCTATGGCAGGTTACAGCTATTCAGAAGAGTGTGCGAGTCTGACCAGCGTTCCTAAAGCCTGCGACGTGATCAATGGCAAAGTTGCGGTATTTGGTCAATTTAAGCCTCCCGTATCATTTTATGATAATACGCTGGGTACTACCTATACCGAATTTTCAAACGGTAGCAGCGGTAGTTCTTCTGAAGTGTCATCGCCAAAATCAAGTACGTCACTCCAGGATACGAGTGGTGGAACAGGATTACAAGAAGGTGGAGCAATGTTTTAATATGCTCTAAGAATGGAACGCCGATATTGAAAAATGTGCATCAACATAGAAATGAAAGGTGAGTTATGAATATATTTAGTAATAAACGAGCGCTGAGTAATTTGCTATTGTTGAGCGCTCTACTGGCCCCTGGTTTGGCGATGGCCGATGCCGAAACGGCGGCGGCTGTTAGAGAGATGGATTCCCATGTATCCGGAAAACTCGACACGCTTAATAGTACAACGGATGGTGTCAGAAGTGCGGTGGGACAATCTAATGAATATCTGAGAAATATTTCAGAAAAAAGTGACATCAGCAATAAAGACATGGTGACGGCCCTGATGAATTACTGGGCTCAGGCCAGCATTAAAGAATTTGGCCTCGCGCAAGAGAAATATTTTCAGGTTGCTCCCTCGACCGAATGGGCCGCAAAGGCAGGGATAGCAGCGGGTAACCTGAGCTACGTGCAGAACTCGGCTCTCAATAGAGCGAATCTCACCATGGCCAGAAGTCTGGGTTTTTTAAGTAAAAGTGATAAATTTACGATTGGTGGTGTGGAAATCAGTAAAGATGAAATTGCCCCAATGCGTGCCATGTCACTTTATAAGAACATGCTCAATTTTTGGGATACAGGTGACATTGCAACCTTGGGTGTCGTGAATGCCGCTGGGATATTGCAAAAAAACCTGATACCAAACGACGAGGCTTCAAGAAAGGTAACGCAAGATTTTGTGAATATTGTCACGAACCCGTTTCCTGTTGTGGACCCCGAACTGAATAGCCGTATCAAGGGTGGCGGCCTTAACGGTGAAGATATGGAAAAAATCGGTACTATGGTTGCGCAATACTCGTTGCTGGGTGTCAGTGCTAACGCTTGGACCGACATCGTTGCAAGAAGAGAGCAGCCTGTCCTTAAAGCGCAAATTGATCCGGCTACCGGAGAGTGTGTTAAAGATCCAGTCGGTAACTGCTTACCTATGCCTGTGACAGGTCCTAGCAAGTCAACCATGCAATTAATGGATGAAGCAGCCAATAAACGTTTCACGAACCCCGATTGGTATGCATCCCTCAGTGATGCTTCTGAAACAGCATTGCTTAGAGAAATTGCGCATATGTTGGCTTACAACCAATGGGTACAATATCAACAGTTCCGTTTAGCTGAACAGCAAGTTTCTCTGTTAGCGTCTATTAATGGTGTGATGGCGAAATTAAATACCAGCATTGACGCGATGACAGTAGAAATGCAGAAAGCACAGGCTGAAGCGAAGATCCAGGCTAAGAAAGCTGAGGAACAAGCTGCAGAAGCTAAAGCTGAAGCTGAGGAACAAGCTAAGAAAGCACAAGAACAAGCTGACCAAGCGGGATCACAATCAGGTCAATAGTCGCTTGCCTTGTGGATGTATTCGATGTATACATTTAACTAGACAAATCGTTAAGAGGGGCAATGAATGCCCCTTTTTTTTGCAATGAACCATAAACAAATTTTAAAAGCCGTTATTGCCACTGCCGGTTTTGTGATCGTCGGTTGGTTATCTTTCATGCGCCCTGATTGGTTGCTGCTGTTTGGCATACTTTTAGGTACGCTGGGTTATTTACTCCTGCTTATCGCGTTTACACCCGTAGGCAAACTGCAATTAGGTAGTCATCCACCGCAATTAACAAGAAGTAAGTGGTTGCTGAAACTGGTGCTGTCACAACTGGTATTGCTTTTTTTCACCGGGACCTGCGGATATGCGTTTATGGTTGCGGGCCCTGAATTTTCGTTATCGACCGTTACGCTGACTGATCTCAGAACAACCATTCTCGATTATGGTCGCTTTCAATGGGGATTATTTCCTTGGAGTGCAATAGGGCTCTGGGGATTAGTGATTGCCTATATAACCTACGTACAACAGGGTGAACCCTACCTGTATCAAGCTGGACGCTATCTTTACCCTAAAAAGATAGAGCCTATGTTCAAAACGTATATCGAATCGACCACGTCAGGGGCGACCATGTTGCTGCTGGCTATTATCGCAAGTGCGATTATTTTGCTTTACACCTATGCTATCAATTTTTACTTTAAGGTTTCGCATTTTACCATGCCCGTTTTTACGGTAATTATGATGTCCTTTATTGGGCCGCTGGCCTCAATGAGTATGGGACGTAAATTATTCAGAAAATTAAGTGGCGGGCGAACAACGACATTGAATCGTGCATTATTGGTCATGATAGGCATATTGATTCCAATTATCGTGGCATCTGCGTTTGTTGCTGTCCTTATGATGGCCCGTCGTACGGATTTACAGCAATCCTTGGTTTGTAAGGAATGCGGGAACTACTTTTCGAACGTGCCCGTAGAGGATCGTTTAGCCGCCTTATATTGGGGGTGGTGGTTACTTTGGACGCCCTTGGCAGGCTCTTACTTGGCGAAAATTTCCAGTGGCCGCACAATACGTGAGTTTGTGTTAGGTTTATATTTGGTGCCATTACTGATTGTATTTTTCGGTGTGGTTTTATACCAATATCCCTTACAAATTCCTACGATCAACATTGCGTTAACGCCAATAGAGCAGTCAATTGGACAGTCGCTGCTGGCTTCTATGTTGTTGATCTGCATGCTTTACTGCTTTAAATCAGTAACAGATACTGGGATTGTACTGTCTGGGTTTATGAAACCCAAAGAAGAGAGTGCTGCAAATCGCTTATGGTTAAAAGATCCTAGCAAAACAGTGGGCATCAATCGTTTCAGTCCAAAATTGCTTATGGCGATTTTGGGAACCATTTTCCTGCATGCAACAGCCGGCTGGTTTGGTGTTCAATTGCAAGCTGCAGCCATGGCGGTACTGGTTATGAATGCGGTCTACATGGGTTGTTATCTAGGTGTCTATCAGTTGTGGCGTAGTTACACGCATTCTAGGTAAATTGAACCCCTTAAGATTCTGACTGTCTAATAGCTAAATAAAGGCAAAAAGGCAGTGTACGATGCCCATTATATTCGAAGAATATCATTCAAAACGCCACAAGCAGCCTTTTGGCACAAAGACTATCTTAATCGATTCCGAAGAGGCTTTGGCTCAATTCATTCAAAATGTTACCCAATATGAAAACATTTATTACGCTAAAGATATGGAACAATCTTTAAAAATTGCTATGTATGCGCGTGAAGAAAGCCTACCTAAAGCATACTTAGAAGCATTTAAAACAAAGTATGTTGGCTTTTATCAGTATGTTGGAGGATTAGAATCGTCAAGAGATCAATTGGTTGCAAATAATGCCGATTCATCATTCGATTCAAGCGTACATTTAGAGTTAGATCCCGATGATGACGATTTAATGAATGCCATGGAAGAACTCTATGAGGATAATCCCGAACTTGGCCTTGAGAACGACACGACAAACCGCGCAGCGGACCCTTTACATGGACGTGAAGAACTCTTATTTGCCAGAGCAAGGGGTAATTCGGAACCTGAAATTGTTGATGACCGTCGCTTTACTAAAGATTCAATAGCAGGTCCAGATCAATATGAACAATATGAGATGCATTTTGGCGGAGAAGATGCGGATCCCTTTTACAATTTAGCAGTTTATATTCAAAGTCTTGATAATAACGTGACAGACATGCCAGGACATGGTCAGACTTATCACTTTAAACGACATCTCGATAGTATTTTACCTATCGTGGCTTTAGCGGTTAATGGTTCCCGAAAAGAATATCAAGATAGTCAAGATTTAGAGCCTGCGCAAAGGGCTCTGCTACTGAAGAAAATGGAAGCTTTCGAGGATATTAATGGTATGTTGCAAAGCTTAAGAGCGCTTGCCAATAATAAAAGCCGATATACAGAAGGCTATTTTAATACCAAATTAGAATCTATTAATCATAAGCTCGAGGATCTTGGTGTAAAAGAGGAAGCTAAAAATGCCTTACTAGAAGCGTTAATCCAAGTAGCGAGCAAAAATTTGATGAGTGATCAAAAGGCGGATCGCTTCTACCAGCATAAAAAAGGGTCGACCGCTTTTGATGCCAGTGGTGACAAAATGGAAATTAAGGGGCATCAAAAACGCCTTAAAATTGAGCACCATAAATCGCCAGATTCCGGCTCAATCGTGGTAACGGGCAAATTTAATTATAGCCGTAAAAGTGTGATTGGCGTGCAAACGGGGCATTTTACGGGTGTTAAAAAAATATTTGCGCAGCAAAAAGATCAACGCAACGAAATGAAAGATCAAGTGGCTGATTTTGTAACTACCGCATTATTTGATTTTCAAAAAGGCACTGAAAAAAATCCTATTTATTTGCAACCTTCAAAAGGTAATCAGTCTGAACTTTCGTTAGCCATTTTATTAGAATTCAAAAAGAGAGCTATATTAGAAGGGAAGGAATTGATTGCAGCAGATGATAATGGCAGACGGATCACAATAACCCCTAATTCGACTTTTACACCCAATGAAAAAGCGTATTTTCAAAGCTTTGCTCTGCAAATACCCAAAGTGGAAGTTGGCCGCGGTAAGCTGCCTGTCGAAGCAGAGCACTGTGCTGGTTTTCAACTTTTACAAGAGGTTAAATTAAGTGGTAAGCGCTTAAAAGAACAAGAATATTCAGAGGATACCATCGTTGATGCCATGACTCAGCATTTAACAGATACGGTTGCCGCGCATGTTAAGGAACAAGGAAAAAGTATTGATGCTGCAATCAAGTCAATTCCGCCTGAAGCAGGAATTGACTCAAGGCCTAGCACAAGGATGAACGTGTAAGCTATTTCTTAGATTTATACCCGGGTTTAAATGGCGTTCGGCTGGCACTGCGGGTATATTCCTCTTGTAAATCAACGTTTGCTCTAGCGGTTTTAGATTCTTTGGTTTTACGTTCTTTTTGGGCTAATAATTCTTTAGAACGCAGCTTTTCATCAGCACCAGGAAGAGAAGGTAAGTCGTTACCGATGCTGGCAATTTGAATAACCTGCTGAATACTCAGGCCTAACACTTTGGCAATTTGGTTCACAGAGCAAAATCCGATTAGGTACCAACATAAGATCCATTGACGTAAAGCATGAATAGAACCGATGGGCAAACCTGTAAAATCATCAAAATCACTGACGCCGCCATCACCTTTGCAGTTTAAGCAGACGTAAAAATGCCTTTGATCGACTGCGTCGCTAGGGGGATCACGTCTTACGACATTGGATGAATGACACCGTGGGCAATTAACGCCTTGTGGCCAACGCAACATTTTTAAGGTTTTAAAGACTTCCGACTCACCGAGTAAGTTGTCGATGGCTGCAATACGAGAATCCACTTGGCTGCCGCGTGGCAATTCACGCAAGCGTTTTAGTGCTTTGAGGTTATCGTCTTCATCTGCGGTCAATTTAGCCATGTTGTCTTCTTCCTGAAGCGGTATCGTTGCCGGAGGGAGTGGTGGTTGTGCGGTTGGTATACGTTGTGAAAATGTTGGGTCTTGTCTTTGTTGATTCGGCGTAAATAGACTTAAGGCTTGAAACTCACTTTGTGCTTGGAGCGGTGTAAATGCACGGTCCTTTTCTGTAGGGAGGGTGTTTTCAGATTGAG
>CAZCXZ010000103.1:0-12445 GCA_964502705.1 Uncultured Candidatus Berkiella sp.
AAAAATGCCATCCAACAACAAATGAGCAAGAATCCATTAAAGATCCCAGCGGTCATTATTCCAGGTGAAACAACCATTGATTCACGTGCCGAGAAAATGCTCACACCACAAAAACGAGCACGTGGTGGATTTATTCTAGGACCAGGTACATCAATGAGTGATTCTATTCTAGCTAGGCTCTCAAGTGGTGAATTTGTTATTCGTGCTGCAGCAGTGAAACGTTATGGGTTGGGCTTGTTCAACCAACTTAATAGCATGGAACTACCCAAGTTTGCACGAGGTGGACTTGTACCGCCAAGTGTGCCAGCGATACAAGCCAAAATCCCCTCTTCCAATCAAGTTGCTTCTTTAACACTTAACTTGGGTAGCGATAACTTTAAAATACAAACATCTAATGTTGATGTTGTACAGGCGCTGACTAAAGCTATTGCGAAAGAAGCATTGAAATCTGGTCGTAAAGCCTAAGGATTATTTACGAATAAACATATTCGACATCATAAAAACCTGGTTCGTAAGCACATTGCTTGTTAATGCTCGAACTATGAAAAAACACGAGGTATAATCCACCAAGTAAACCAGCTCCCGCGCCTATTGCTGCGCCTGTTCCACTCCAGATAAAACTTGCGCCCACACCAGACCAAAAGGCAGTGAAAGGTGGTATAATTACTAAACTCCTAAAACAATTATAATTAATATCCATTTGGGAAACATACTCAAAAGAACTACCAGATATCGATCTTAACTGACCAGGATCCTTAATTTCGTACATATTCATCTCCATTTTTTAAAATAACTACAATCAATAAGCTTTACTGTAAGTGAATTTTTGTTGGTTAATATTTAGTTTTAATTAAATATTAATTTTTATCATAAAAGGGTTTACGGCCACAAAAACCACTAATCCTGTCACTGTATGTATTCGTTACATAAGCACTACCTAGAAATCCAGCCGTAGCAGCCAAGATGCCAATTTGTGGCGAGCCTAATCTTACAAAGCCTATAAATCCAGGTAGAAATGTGCCAAGAAAATAAATAGCACCTATATCAATATAACAGTTCAAATCAATAGCGGCTTGTTCGAAGTCGATACCACCATTAACTAGCTGCAATTGGTTTAAATCATTAATCTCATACATACGAACTTCCTTATATGATACAAATAATACAGACGTCAAAGCTTACTGGACTTTAACCTGGAAACTGTTTAATAAGACAATTAAAGTTCAAAGTCCTGGCAAATCTTTAAAACAAAAATTACCATAAAGATATTTATCAAAATTTTCATAAATTCTAAAACTTGAAGCTATACCAAAACATGCAGCGAATGGTACTAAAATGATCGGATTGGGACTGATAGCAGCCCCTGCTAGCAGAGGAACTGTCACAACTAGCATAATGCTCTTGAAAATTAGCTGGCAATCTGGGCTTACAATATTCTCATCAATAAATTCTTGTTCTCCACCAGCTACTAATTTTAACTGGCTAACATTAGTGATCTCAAACATTTTAAATACCTCCAGATTTAAATCGCGCAAACTATAGCGCACATATTTATCTGTTAAAAGAAATATCTTACGTGATTGAAAGGCGCTTTATGAATTACTCTTTCGAAATAGGCGAAGTAAGCATCCCAATCACCGCCGGGATTGAATTATCTCAGACTTATGAATTAATTGGCGGGACAATTATTCATCGGATGCAATCTGGAAAAGCAATAAAACAATCACATTTTAGAAAATTAAAAACTGTTTTAGCAGGTAAAGGATGGATACCGACAGGACTCGATGAACTAGATTATTCAAAACCTTTACTACTCAAATGTGCAACACCGCTCTCGATTTCAAATAAAAACAATCAGATCGTACTCTCAGCACGATACAGAACAGATACATGCTACTTTCCGAAAAGCTTTGGTTTAGTTAATGGGCATTTGATTGAAACCAAGCTTATTATTGAAGGTAGTTCGGCGATGTTAGAGCATGTAAGTAATGCGAAGCTATATCAAGTTCACTATTACCCTGAACTTTACGTTTATGCGGAACCGCCGCAAGTACATGGTAATGTCACAAGTGCTGAATTAGCATGGTCAATTACCTGTGAGGAAGTATGAGCTGGCAAATAAAGCTTCTTCTAAATAACATCGATATTTCATCTAACTTAATCAATAGTCTAACAATCGAAGCTGAAGAAGGTTCTGCAAAGATTGCTGAATTCTCATTGATACCTCATGCAGGGCCCATATCTGTCACAAAATGGATCGGCAAATCAGTGCTGATATGGTATCAATCCGAAGAAGAACAACAATATCTTCTGTTTCAAGGCGTTGTTGATGAGCCTATCTATGACCCTACTTCACTCATCACTACTTTTACCTGCACAGATCAACTTCAAGAAAAAATTAGTCTATTAAGTAAAAATGAAATAAACAAACTCATTCAAGGTCATTGGAGTTCAATTGTATTCGATAACCCATCAAGTAATTGGCTGTATGCGCAAGATCAATTATCAACTATGCCAGCTAATCTCGATTTAGATAATAATAATGCGTTTCAATTAACACCGTGGAAATGCAAGTTAGACCCTGACTATGTATTCGACGACGATAATATATTGTATCAATCTATACAGGTACAGCTCGCCAATCGGCGTGAGATCCACAATCAAGCAAATATTACCTTTCAATATCGCTATCAAAGATTAAAGCAACGTGAAATGGAATATCTTTATGCCTACCCTCTCGATTTCTGTGAGCAGAATTATCGCAATTCAACTTTACCTAATGTAGAAATGATAAAGCAAGCAATTGATGGCACAGGTTGGTTACTAAAAGACAATGTGCTATATGAGCATCAACGCGGTCCTGGCTGGGTTACCTGTGGCGATGTCACTTTTGGATTTATGATTAAAGAAGAAATCAGAAAGTTCTTGGTCAGAGAAGCACGGTTTGTGCTAGCAAAGCGATTTATTCAAACGGTAACTGAGCACTATGAGCTTTGCTTAAAGGCGCCGCAGTCTATTGCTCAATTAGGTTTAATAGCTGAACAGGAAACTTTTAGTTATGAAGTGCCAGCTGACACCGATAAGTTTGTTAATATTTCGAAATATCAACCGCCACTAAAAGAAAGCGTATTGGATGACGAGGGAAATCATGTCAAACCTATCAAAGATGATGTAGCGCTATCTAATGTAATACAAACCAAACTCAATCAAGCTAAAACTACGATCCTAAAATCTCATCGAAACAATCTGATAACTTTTAAAACGCCTTTGCACCCTTCCATTCAAAGAATGCATACTATAAAAATCGATTCAAAGCATGTGAAGGCTCAAGGGAAAGTGAAGCATGTTATTCACGAATGCGATTTCAACCAAGGTTCCTGCATCACTACGATTGCCGTTGGGGTTTCGAGAACTGATAATGATGATGCAGTCTTAGAGACAGGGCTAGCATTGCAGTTTAGTCAAAAAGCTCAACCTGAAGAATGCAAAAAGATCCAAATCAGCCTCCCTACCCATCTAGGAGGAAGAAAATCTGCTCTACCCTATAATGATGCCTGGGATGGCTATACAGGGAACGAAAAGCTAGAGCCAGGAGCAAAGCTATACCCAGAACGTTTTGCTATAACAGCACCTGGTATAGAATCCGCACAGGTACCAGAAGACGATCACATTACATTCCAATTTGATATCAGTATCCCCAATGAATTACTATTACTGACTGCTTAAGTTGCTATGAGCAATACCAACCAGCGCTTCGTTCAGGATATCAATCGGCTTATTGCTGTTCCCAGACAGCGGCAGTCAGATCTACCGAAAGTAAGTTTTGAACCGATTGCTGCGGTTAGGGGGATTGGTGATGTTAATATTCCCCCAAATACTCAAGCTGGTGGCATAGCATCACCGCTGAAAGAGATACCTGGCACAAGGATTTATCATGAACCTCGATTAATTAGAAGCAGTGATGGATTATTTGCATTTGAAAAACAAACAATAAAACAAGCTCATTTTGAAGATGCTAATGGAGAGACAATTATATTAGAGTTTCAATCATCGGACTTTTAACCACCAAGGTGATGGAAAATCACCTTGAAAATTAAAAGCTTTGATTTATTTAGGTTGGATTTTTTTAGTTTCGTTATCACTTTTCGTTATACTAGAAGTAGCATTATTGCCATTTGCACGAGCTTGGTCTTCATTATATTCTTTCATGAACTTAATCACTACCGATTTAAATGGATTTAACAGTTCACTATACTTTTTAAATTCGTCGCTCATGAAATATTCACGTGTTACTCTGTATACATGATCTGCACTTGTAACGCCTTCTAAAGAAAGTCTCAATTTCATAATTGAAACGAAAATTGGCTTTGCACCTCTTTCAGCTTCTAACGTATTTGAAAGCTCTTTGAGTGAAATCTGTATTTTTTGGATGAATTCCTTCTTATATCGTGTTGACAGGCTAAGTGCATTTACCATTTGGTTAATTTCTTCAATAGATTCTTCTTTTGGATGTTCAGTCGATTTTGACTCAAGTGACTGCGATGTTGCAGTTGCTTTCATTGCAAGCAGTTTTGAAACTGCTGCTTGATGTCCATTTTTTGCAGCTTCATGGACTGCGGTTGTTCTAACTTCGCTTACCCAATTTATGTCAATGCCTGCTTTGACTAGATCTTCAAAAATATCCAAATGTCCACACTGTGCTGCTAAATGCAATGCACTGAACCCATTATTAGTTAAAGCCTTTACATTAGCTCCATTTTTTAGCAAAAGCAAAACGACCTGTTTGTTGCCAATTTCAACAGCAAAGTGCAAAGGTGTTCTTCCATCGGCACCGTAACCTTGGTATTTTTTGTTAATATCGGCAAGACTAGTCTGAATCAACATGTTAATTGCTTTGCAGTTGCCACCTTTTATTGACTCCAAAAATGGGTCATAAAATTCACCATCAAGTAACTCTCTTTCATTTTTTGCAGCAAGCATTTGATTAAGCATGTCGGATTTCCTGTAGAACAAAATTGTTATTCAGCTTACCAATATTCTAGATTGTAGTAAATGACGGCTGTCGGTTTGGATAGTAATTTTAAACGCTTAATTAGATTACAGCCGAGACTGATAAAATGATGAAGTTACACTCAATATAGTGATCAAACAATTCATATAAATTTAACATGCAGCCGTTTTCAGAAATAAAGTCTTTTGGTATTCCATACCATGGTTTAGTAACGGACAGTGAATTACAACTACCGAATAATCAAAAAATATCGTATCCCCTTCTCACTTCAGGCGACACCCAACTCATCGCTATCCCAAACCACCCCACCGTTTATCGCACACCTGAACAACAAACATTTGATCGTGTAAACGGTTTGGAATGGCGTAACTATGCAAACGTTGCTGATAACCATTTAGGCGCCGCAAATCTTGGTTTAGATTGGTTGTTATATATCGATAGCAATCAAGTTGTTTGGTATTTGAAATTGGGTTTTCTCATTTGTGACAATCAGTGTGTGATGAGTTGCTCTCTCCAAAGCGTCTTCGGTCGATTTAACTCAAAGTACAAAACCGTTTCAAGATTACTTGCACAAGCAGAAACTCCGTTTAATGGTTCAGGAAAACTTAAACCACTTAACCGCTTTACCTTCGAGCGTAAACCTGATGGTACAGAAGTACTTATCCATGTTTATGCCAGATTCGAAGGCGAGAATATTATTGAATTCCCTGATGAAATGTCGTTATATGAGGTTTGGAAAATGGAGTTAAAAGGCAATGGACTGGTAAGCTTTGATGAATTCATAGGGAATGGCATCACAGCTACTATAACAAAGCACTTATCTTATGAAGCAATTCAAACTTCCTCTATACGTAAAATACAAAAACGTGAGAAACGGTTTAGATTGGGTAAATTAAACATTCAAGGTCGATATGATCCCAAACCTGTAGAGCCACCAGAGTGCGCTAGTAATATCTATCACGAATCGTTTGATTTAGCTCTGATCCCTGAAGCGGAAAACTTCATTCCCTTTAGACATGATCAGAACACTTATCTTCAGAGTGATTGGTATGGGCCTGAGGAAATAAAAAGTGCTATCGTTCGTATACTTTATGATAAAGAAGGCATTGCTCATACCTTAGGAATTCAGCGTATATCAAAACGACAAAATAAGCTTTATCAAACCTTCTCGGGGTACGGCACTGGCACACAGGGACCAATTAATTACTTTTTTAATGGATTTTCTTGCGTTGTGAATGGTTATGGACCAGGATTGATTGAAAAGTATGATGGCGTCCAAACTGTTAAAGCCCATTTTCGGATTGTTCATGAAGCAAGTATGTTATTAGATAATGATGTCGTTAACACGGTTACCCTTGAGGGTGAGGTAACACAGATTGCTGAAACGGTTATCAACCAGCCAGTCATTAATTCAGTCAATGTAAAAGTTAAAATTAATGACCAAAGCGTTCGTGAGGTATCCCACAAACAAGGTCAAATTTTGAATGATATCATTTCAAATCCATTTGCAGGATATTTTAAAAATGATGATATCAATGGAGTTTATGCAAAGTTTCATTTCGGATTTGCCTCAAACAACCTTGTCGGACAGATTATTACACGCTATAAATCTGCCAAAGATCCACAGGTAATTAATAGTGTTGCACATTTCGTTTCCGGCGTTAAAAGCCAACATCTTGAGAGCAGGAAATTAGAACAATTTCAACTATATGGTAGCCTAGCCCCGTTGAGTTATGAAATCATAATAAATCATACTGGCATTCAATCTTGGGTTTGATTGAAATTTTATATATTAGTTGATGTTCGTTCGGTATCACTTAAACTTAAAACTGATAAATAACTGATTATGAATCAAAATATTATCTATTTTTTTAAGAGTCATCTTAAATTTTTTTAATTACACTTCCTTTTTGCTTGATTTTTGAAGCTTGACACAAACCCAATGTTTACCTAGCATGCACGACTAAACAGAACCAATAATACTCGTGAATTTACACCTTTAGATTAAGCTTTTGGAACTAAGGACACCATATGAGAAAACTTGCCATGACAATTTTAGTATGCACGTTAAGTTTTAATTCATATGCTAGTTTCAATCAAGAATTATTTAATGAAGCTAATAGATTATCAAATAACAAAGCAGGATTAGAAAAATGTTCAATAAAAGGTAATAATTATTGCACGAGCCTTCTCGGCGAAAAGTATTACAAGGAAAAATCATATGAAAGTGCATATCGATTATTTAAAAAATGTTCAGATGAAAATATTCCAGAGTGCGATCATTTTATTGGCGAAATGCATCTAGAGGGAAATGGAGTTCTTCAAAATGAAGATAAAGCATTAAAATATTTTGAAAAATCTGTTAAGCAGGGAATTCCTTCCAGTGCTTTTAATCTTGGTAGGATTTATACATTAAAAGCTGCTCACATCAATAATATCCAAGATGATAAATTTTCTTATAACATAACAAGAGCATATGCTTGGTTAAAAGTAGCCAAGGCTTTAGGAGTTGAAGAGCTTCAAGATTCTGATGGAAAAAATATAAAGATGTCATCTCATCTTGAAATGATTAAAAAAGTAATGAACCCAAATCAATTGACGCAAGCTAACAGCTTAGCTAGTAATTTTTGTGCAAGCACTGAGGGATGTGTACAATAGTAATTAATTATTATTAAGTGAGTTATTTTAAAGTTGATCTGATATAATTAATTTACTTAGGATTTTAAAATCAAATTATTGGTATACCTATTTGAATTGTAGTGCCAACTTCCCAGCTTGATTCCAAATTTAAAACTCCATTGTATCTTTCAATCAAATCTTTTACATAAGCTAACCCCAATCCATTTCCCTTTTCCTTGTTAAAGCTAAACCCCTTGTCAAAAATATAAGGTAAAATTTCACTGGGAATTCCATCACCTGTATCTTTAATATTTATTTTTATATAATCAATCTCAACTCCAAGAGTTAATTCTATAGCGCCATTCAACCTGATTGACTCAATAGAATTGTTGATCAGGTTATCTAGAATTCGAGCTATTTCTTCTTCTGGAATTTTTGAAATGGTATGATACGAATTTGCATCAATTGATAAACTAAATGAAATTTTCTCATTATGAGCAGCAAGTTTTTTTTCATTAAAAACATCTTTAACAATTTCACCAATAGTACGACATGTATCATATAGTTTATCTTGCTCGCTTGATGGGCGATACTCCTTCAATAAATCTTCTGAAATTTGTGAAATTCTATAGGTTACACTCCTTATTAACTGCTTAGATTCCTCTTTTAAATTATCGGTCAAATCTATCAGTGTACGTAAAGCAAGAGCAGGCGATCTAATATCATGTGCCATCTGCAAGGCTACATCATACTTAGCTTGTTTGACATTATTGGATTCAATAACATCCCGCTGCTCATGCAGTGTTCTTATAAATTGATAACTCCGCTGATATAATTCTGAAATTTCATTTGCAGCCTTAGTTTGATCGAACCATTCCAAATCATGCCCTTCGCTCTTTAGTGTCTGACTTAATGGAACAATAATCTGCTCATTTAATTTTCTTTTTATGCGTTTAAACATAAGAATTGAAGCCATCACAAATAGTGCAATGATTCCAAAAGAGCTAATTAACGGTGCAACAAGATCTTTATTATTAATTTCTGAACGAATTATTACATGTTGAGTAGGTGTTACACCAGGAATGGGCCATGAACTATTAACTTGATTTGACCAAGTTAGTAAGTGCGCGTTCGATACCTCTTGGAGGTTTTTAATTTGGATATCATTAAGATGATATTTTTCTTTATACTCATTAAGCATCACATATAAGGCATGCTTATTGCCAATAATAATATCGGCATTGCCAGATTTAATGAAAAGCTCGCTAATCAGTTCATGCCTATGTTGTTCTCTATCTCTAATACTATTGAGCTGATATCCAAATAAAACTATTACAATCAGGATTGATAATCCAACCAAACCCAAAGCAGGCCAAAATGCTGCATGAAAACATATAGAATCAATATTTTTCTTTTTACTCATTTGCTTTCAACATATTTTGCAAATTCAAGTTTGCCATCTTTGAGTTCGTAAATTGAATGTGTGGTATTTTTTTGAAAATGCGATTTTGGCTTATTCGCTAAGTACTTAGCAAATGAAGGTTTATCTTTTGCTTTGGATTCACAAAGATCTTTCGATAATATTCTTATTGAATCAACCAGTGCATAAATACTATTGGGAGGCGTCACGATTTCACCGTTTATCTCCCTCTCCAAAGAGTTAACGGCGTATTTTCTGCATTTATCTTCCTTTTTAACGCCCCCACGAATCGCAATGCCTTCAGTAGTCTTATTGACTCCATAGCCTTGCATAAAGCTAAAAGAATCCTCACCCCATCCATCAGCTCCTACATATCGGATTTTAGGATAATGTTTTTGTACTGTACCAATAATGAATCCAGAAAGATCTGAGTAATTTGGTACAACAATAAAATCAACCGGATGCTGTGCTATTTTATTGATAAGTGCCTTTAGTTCTGGCGTATTACTTGCTACTTCGTGAGTAAAAACAAGTTTACCAGCATGGTTTTGAGAGAAAGCATTAGCAAAGTCCGTACATGACTTACATCTGACATCGACAACTACGCCATAAGTTTTACCATAGGCTTTAAGCTCTTTGCTCAAATTATGGGCCAGTTGAGCTGCACTAGGATACATAGAAAATGTCGTTTTGTTGAGCTGATAAATTTCTTCTGCATTTGCCATTGTTGATACAATAGGCGTTCCATTTAAATTTTTTGCGGCAATAAGAAAATGTCCACTCCTTCTTGGGCCAATAATGATCCAAGCATTGGTTGACTCTAAATTTTTCCCAGCCGTTAACAACTCTTGTATATCATAAGAGTCAAAATAGTGAATCGATGGTATGAGCCTATACCCGCATTTATTTAGCTTTGCCTCATTCTCCCCTGCTGCGTAATAAATCGCCGCCTCAAGAAAACGTTTATACCGTTCTGAGGAGCTTGGTGCAGTCGGTGAAAGGCTTTCCATCACACCAATTTTTACATCTATTAATGCTGGCTTGTTTTTTTCATGAACAGCATGGAGTGTAAATGGTATTGAAAATAACAGAATAAAGTTAAGCTTTTTCCCAAAGCAAGCTAGCTTGTCCATAATCGCCATCTGCAGTCAACCTTAAATACTTCTGGTTTGAGATTTCGGCATTGCGAATTAAGCTCTTGCCAATTCGTAATGGATTTGACGCGTTTGTTACGAAATGAGTGATTTGATTATTTTTGAGTTGATAAGTGCCAGCGTAAAAAAGGATATGTTTGTCTAAATCCTTTGCGGCTTCATTGACGTCTGCACCTGAATTGATTGAAGTTGACATATGACCGGTTTCGTCATAAATCAAAATGCCATTCGATTTAGGCCCCCAATCTTTACTTTGACCGTCTGGTTTTGTAATCTTAAAGTCGATTAGCTTCCATGTGCCGATCAAATCAGAATCTTTGATTTGCTTAGTATTTTCCATTGCACTACTACTCCTTTCTGCAAACTGCATATTATGAATTAAAGTAGAGGATTTCAATGGCATACACCCCACAAAAATGAATAATATTTGTAGGGAAGCGCTCAATCTTGCCGTTGCTCTCAGCAACGATGTGCTGACTTTCATAAGTTAAGAAGGATACAAATATTTTTGTACCATGTACAAGGCACAAAGTATTTTTGAGGTTTGGTAAATCATCTTCTTTTAGTTCTCTAGCTAATGCAGTAGCACCATTAGGTGCGATACTAGGACATAATTCTTTGGGTATCTCGATGGGGGTAAAAGTTGATAGTTTTTTTCGAACCTCTTCAAGTGCTGCATTAGAAGTTCCCATGATTTTTTCACGAGTATCATCAAAAGTGATCTCACATGATGTCTTATCATTTAGAAAAAGTTCTTCACGACAGACAATACCTTCAAGACGAAATTTATGCACTAAACGTTCAGCAATTTTATAACTAATTTTAAGTTTGTCACTTTCAATTGATTTTAAGGTACCTGAACGTATGATGCCGTCTTCACAAAAATCGTTTTGATTCTTCTTTAATACTTTTTGACGCAGAAATTTTAACCTTTCTGCTGGGGACTTTGTGCTAAGTTTTTCTTGAAGTGCTTCTAATTCATCCATTTAAGTAAAACACTCCATTGCTGAAAGTGTAATGATTTATTTTATTATTCTGTTCTAATACCGCAATATCGCCTTCTTTAGATGTTATGATGAATGACTGATAATCTAGTTCGTCTAGCAGTTCACGACGTTTTACAATGTAACTATCCATCTCTAGAACCGTACTGAATCCAAATATATCTTCTAGATCAATATTAATCCGACTCTTCTCGATTTGTTTGATTAGCTGTTGATGCAGAAAATTGAGTGGATCTTCGCTATCTTTTCGCACAAAGAGATTGATAGTGTCATGATTATGTAATGAAACCGCCTGTTCCACATTCACTTCTGCAGTGAGTAGCGCTATATAGGATGAGGGAACTATCTCGCGAACTTTTTTGCTGATCTCAATTCCATTGGTATTCTCACCGCGTAATTGATGATCAATAACCAGCAAGGCAGGCAGTGAAGCGAGATCGATTAAGGCCTGCTCTATCTTCTCTTGAGATATGCCGACAGCAAATAAGCTACTAACAATACTGTCTTGCGTTTCGGGTAAATAAGAATGTTCTTCAATATGACAGATGAAGCTCTGAGCAGAAGTAAATTTTGATATGTGGACTGAACTATTGAATCGCTTCTTGAGGTAAAGCGCTAGGACATTTAGAAAGACTGCATCATCGTCTAATAGAAGTATCTTTGGTTTGGCTCCTGCAATCACGACAACATCCTTTTAGATAGTGTACTTCGATCAATTATTCTCAATTATCTTATCATCCTTATTGAATAATACAATTATTCTGTGAATACTAAATAAAAGTATAATTATACTATTAAATAAGTTTAATAACTTTCATGTATTAAAGGGATGTTAATCATGATGTATTCAAGCAGCTATCGATGGTTCTATCACGTACTCTCTCAGAACCATGAGTATCTAATTGATTGCTTGGTCGACACTTCTGATAGAGGTTTGACTGCGGGGCACTACTTAATTAGGCGCAGCGACAAGCTTGAAGCACATGAGTTAAACAATCTGGTTGTCATGGCGCCTACGGGACATATGATTATTGGTAGAATTATAAGAGTGGATTGCAAGTTAGACGTTTAAATTTAAGAACTCACTGCCCACTTGGGCTTCCAGTGGGCTTCCAGATCTATCGCCAGATTTGGCAGATGCTGTAAGTCTTTGATTTGTATGGTGGCTACGGGTGGACTCGAACCACCGACCTCAGCATTATGAGTGCCGCGCTCTAACCAGCTGAGCTACGTAGCC
>CAZCXZ010000104.1:0-12362 GCA_964502705.1 Uncultured Candidatus Berkiella sp.
ACATAACAGAATTATTTCTAAACAATAATCACATTTCTGATGAAGGTGCTGCAGCACTAACTAACGGTTTGGCATTGTTGCATAAGTTAAAGAAAGTGGATTTGCAATTTAATCAACTTGGCATAAATGGATTTGCAATCTTATATGATAAAGAATTAAATATTAAATATGCTGTTCATGGTAACAAAGTTGTAGATCATGCTGAATTGGCAGCGGTTAAAAAATCAAGCTTCAAACTGTAGCCTATTGTTAGATCTGTTACCAGCGCTACCATAAGGTAGCGCGATGCTAGTTCTGATTTATCGCTAGTGCCAATACCCCTCTGATTTCCATTGTGCTACTTTCATATAAGCCTCCTGAGATTTTTTCAATTTTTTCTCCGCTTGCAGTGTTCTAAATAGCAATTTGGGTGCTTGTTGAAATTCGACAGGGTAGATTTCACGAGGTTGCGTAAAGAATCGGGTTAATAAGTCTTGCCAAACAGGTGCGCGATTTAGAAGCCCATATAATGATTTGCAGGTTTTGCTTAAAGAAAAAATTGATTTGAGATCAAGAAAGGGGGTGAAGCATCCTCCCATATCCTTGTGAAACGATAAACGTTAGTTGTTCTTGTGGTGATTGTTCTGGTTGATTGTTTAGCATAGTTGACTCCTTTACTGTTTAATCTTATGTAGTAGCGTAATAGCGCGCTAATACATAAGATAATCAACTTTGCTTACGCCGTCAACAAATTACTGAAGTGTTAGTACACTTTTAGTTATTTCTGGGCTTGCTTATAATATTTCTTTGTAAAATCAGTTTGTTGGCTATCATTTGTCATGAAAAAACCCTTTGAAGATGTCTTAGGTGAAAACTTTATTCAATATTTGCCATTAATGATGTTGTGTATTATTCCGATAGCACTGTTGGCCATGTTGCTTCCATTATTAGTCTTTCTTCCTTTTCTTCCTTTTTTCATTTTGCTGATTCCCTTCGCACCATTGATGATCATCTTCATGCCTTTCATGCCCAAGGCACAACTGATGGAATTGGCAGCAACCACAGCGAAACTAGAGGCTGCCACTCTGAATATCATGGGGCTGAGCTTAGGTTTGATAGCGCTGATGGTAGTGTGCACCATTGCATTGCCTATATTGAGTGGTTTGCTAAAGGATAAAAAGCAGCTAAAAGCACCAAGTTCAGAAACAGATGAGCCTAAAAATGATTTGACCAACAATCTTGCCCCAATAAAAGGACTTACGCCGCTGTTAAATCAACAACGTAATAATACATCTGACTTCTCTTCAGTCGCTACCGTAACACCGCTAGCTGAAAAAAGTTCTCTAAAACATTAAATGGCCCATCTCAGCTCGAAATGTCGCATTTATAAAACTATTTGCTTAGCACATGAAGTGCGTCATTTCTCGATGGTTGATTTTTTTGACAAGCTACCGATTTGGGATGTGATTCTTTTAAAATCAAGGTAAGAACGCTGGCCAATATTAGGCAGACGGGAATAATTGATAATGCCGCACTATAGTGTGTGATGGATGGAATCGGTAAATCTGAAGCTTTTAATGAATTATCGAGAATAACACCCACAATCGGGGCTAACAACGCGCCAGCAATCGTAATCACCATATTAGAAAAAGCCGCCGCCGTAGCACTGGCACGCGAATCTGAAATATCATTACCTACAGCAAAAATAAGAATTTCTACGCTGGCAAAGAATCCGGTTAGAAATAGCATGGCGTAAATGATACTGAGGCTTTCAGTTGGCATCCATAATACGTATAACATGCACACAGCCGCGGCTATAGAGCCTCCCATTATTGGTAAACGGCGACTTTTGATGCGTTCTGAAATCGTTCCCCATATCGGTGCACCAAAGGCAAAGCCGAGAAACACCAAAGATGAGCCCCACGCCGCTTGTGATTTTGTTAAGCTCAAATTTTCAAGATAATTGGGCGCCCAAACTTCAGCAAACCCTGAAATCGGTAAAAAGGTGAAGCAGCCAATTAAACCAATAATCCACATTTGACGGTTGCGACTCAATTGAAGTAATGCTTTTAATATATCGCTGAGTTTAAGCTGTTCTTGATCTTGCGAAACCGTTGGTGCATTTTTATCTTTTAATATAAAAAACAAAGTTAACATGAGAATGACGCCGGCAATCACGGCGTAATGTAATGTTGCTTGCCAGCCAATAATTGTTACTAAGTACTCCATTGAAACTTCGCCAAAAATAGCACCCAGCATGCCTAAGGTGTTGCAAAGGCCTGTAACAGGCGCGAAATACTTTGCTGGTAACCAATCATTGGTGAGTTTTAACACGCCTACATAGGCAAAGGCAGAACCAAAGCCAATCATAAAGCGCGCAAATTGAGCGATAGGTGTATAAGTGGTGGTAGCAAAGCAATAGGTTCCGAAAGCACAGATGGCGCAGGCAAAAGTTAAAACACGCCGTGGACCAAACTTGTCCATGCTTAAGCCAACCGGGATCTGCATTAAGGTGTATGCGTAATAATAGAATGCGACTAAATACCCAAAAGCGGCTTCGGATAAATGAAAACTAGTTTGCAGCTCGATTTTCATGACGCTAGGCGCAACACGTAGATAATATTCATAGCAATAGAAAAGCATCCCCAAAAAGCACATAGTGAAGGCAGCTCTCATTGAAGGTGTTTTCATAACGGCTATGATCCTAACGCAGTATGGTTGTGACAAAGGTTGGTAAACACTGAGTCAACTAGCAAAGTTTTCGCCGTTGACTCTATAATTAACCACAAAACGTAATAAAAATCTATGAACAGGGGATAGGGCCCTTTTCTTTAGCGCTGAGCTGTTTAACCCCTAACGTCGGCCATAGACCAGTTGTGGTCAGTAAAAATACCGTAGTACTGAAATTCAATATGACATACATTCACAGCCGCATAGCGAGATGATGAAATGCTTCGAAAATCTAACCAATCAAAATTGATTGGTTTATGATTATGATAGAATTGTATATTCACTAACTTTCTGTAGTTCCTGGGTTATTTTATACATGCAACTTGATACCAGTTCTGAGCTCGTAGTAAAACGATACCGCCAAGGCATTAAGCTAGTTGAACCGACGAATCAAATAGCACAGCCACGTATTGGTGAGCTATTCGATATGCCTTTTTGTATGTACGTTAACAATCACGATTGTGCTATGCAAAGTTTAAATGTTGACTGCATGGTGGCAACCGGTTATCAATCCCGCAAAGATTCAATAGGGAAAACACCCTATGACTTTTTTGAAAAGGAAAGTGCATCGAATCACGTAAATATGCAAAAGCAGATCATGCTTTCACAATCATTTAATATTTTGGAGGAAGATGTTTTTCGTGTTCATGATAACGTGGCTTTGAGCATCGTTAGTGCTATTTTCCCGATTATTAATGACGATGAAACCTCTCATGGTGTGATGGGCTTCTCCATCATATTGGGTAAGTATAAAATATCGGACTTTATGAATTTCTTGTCTAAACTTGGATTATTAAATCAATTTTTAAAACCAACGTTGTCGATTGAACATTTATATACGAAACGAGAGCGACAATGCCTTGACTATATTCTTCAAGGCTATAAAGCGAAGGATATAGCCGCGAAGCTTCAGCTATCGACCAGAACGATCGAACATTATATTGAAAGTATGAAGTATAAGATCGGTGCTTCCAGTAAGTCTGATTTAATACTGAAAGCAACCTACGGTCTCAGTTATAATTGCTAATCAGTACTTATCGTGGTCCCAAACGTAACGTGGTGTTTGTTCTTAGGCCGCCAAGCGGACCCGCATTGATATCAATATTGATGTGAAGCTTATTTTTATCTAATTTGATCCAACCTTTATGGATTGCATACGCGCCTAATCCTACTACAGCAGCACAGCCGTAGGGGTGTTCTTGGGCTAAATCAGCGGTATACGTTAGCATATTGCATGCTGTATCAATTGGATGAGAAACAACATTTAATACGCCTTCTCCGATAGGGCGCACTATGTCGCTGAGTAAGTTTTCTAATGAATTAATAATCGTCATTTTTGGTCCCTCTTTAAAATTTTCGCAGTATAGCTAAAACGTGGCTTAAGCACATCTAGAAAACCTGCAGCTTGGTGCGTATGATGAGTTGCTCAGCGAGCATAGGAGCATTACCCTTGACCCCAGAATTGATGTCAGTTATCGAGCAGCAATATGACATTTGTATCAAAAAAGCGATTTTAGGGCCGCGGCAATTTGTAGCAACCACCTACATTATTGAGGATGTAAAAGGGCACCACTATTTTTGCAAAATGGTGGACAAACCCTTACTGATACCCGGCATCATTGACACGCTGCCTGCAGTGGAAGAGATGGCAAAGCACGGTGTGGAAAAAATCTGTTATCCGATCCGCGGATTAAATGGCTTATATTTTTTTCACGAGAATGTGCTGGGTATTCTTTTTAACTATATTCGTGCAAAGCGTGGCTTGGATTATAGTGTTTATGAACTTGGTAAACAGATTGCTACCGTGCACGTTATCACAGAAAAAATGAAGATTATGCCTCCTAAAGAAGATTTTATATTTCCTCACTATGAATCATTTGTCACTATTTTTGAACAGACACTCGTTTCTATCAATCCAGACCCTGTGATACAAGAACTCAAAAATATATTAAAAATATATGAAAATGAAATTCGAGAGTATATCGATGAGATTCTAAAAGTCGCATCACTCTGTCAACAAAATCATTCTGAGCTGGTGCTAACGCATGGTGATCTAGCCACTAATATTTTGATGAATTCGTCGACTGATATTACAATTATTGATTGGGATGAAATGCGACTTGCGCCTCGCGAGCGTGATTTATGGATGAAAGACGATGAGCCCGAATTTTTGGCAGGTTATAAAAGTATTATTCCTGAATTTACAGTGAATCAGCGCTATAGAAGATTCTTTATATTGCAGTACTACTTTGAAAGAATGCACTTTTATTTTAACGAAGTGGTTAATGTTGATAAAAGTATCGAAGAACGTCGTTCTCTTTTAGAGCGATTAGCGCAGAATCGCATGGCAGGGCGGAATTTGCTTAAACTTCAAGAAAGGGTGAGCTAAATTGGGATCCTAGATGCAAACATGACCTAGGATCCCCCATTGGTACCTTTATGCAGCAGCAACAGTGACTTCAATTGCTGACGGACCACGAAAATAACTATCTAATGCATTCGCGCCCATTCTTGCGGCAGCATAACCACCAAATAAAGCGCCCGTAGCTAATATGGGATTAGCAATAACACTGGTTACACCTAATGCCGCAGCAACACCCGGGAAGAACACGCCAACCACACAGCCCGTGACAGTGTTGGTCACGATATGCGTAAAGTCGTAGCCTTCATTTGGACAGGTTCCACCATGAATGCGGTCTAATTCAATATTAGTTAACCTTCTCACTTTATTTCCCCTTTTGGATAAAAAGCGATAGTAGATGCTGTGGCTTTTGGGCGTCAATGCACCGATTGCTCGTAACCGATGAAAGGTAAAGCTAAGAAGATTAAAGGCTTAAAATAGGTGTTTTGACACTGCGCGGGTGATGGTGTCCTATTCATCAAATCGATATTCTTTGCAAAAATAGCTATATCCCATTTTAACGTGATCTTTGTATCCGAGTGATTCATAAAATGCATGGGTACCGCTTGCGCGACGTTTATCACTGGTGATGAGTTCGATTACCTTGCAGCCTACCTTAAGGGCATATTGTTCAGCATATTCAATCAATTGCTTACCAATGCCGTGACCACGATGACTTTGATCAATCACGATGGTATCAATCCGGCAGCTTGGACCATCGATCCAGAGTTGCTCATAAATCCCCAACGAGATTTCGCCCACAATATTGCCTTCTTCGATGGCAACAAAGATCTTGTGTTGGGTGTTTTGATAAGCGGTAATACGAATTTTGACGGTTTCAAGATTAATGTTGTAACCCAACTGTTGCAACAAGATATGGAGTTGTGCCGCATCATCGAAGGTTGCTTCGCGGATATGAATAGCGCCTGATTTCATAGATCGTTCCAAGTTGGTATTTTTCACATTCATGAGATCTTAGAATAGCAAAAAGGCTGGCTATATTTAAAGCCCAAGAAACCTTATTCGTATCTTGGGCAAAAATCGATTACGGAATGGGTCTGGGTGTGCGTTTTGGTGTAGGAGCAGGTGGTAATAGGGTATTCAAAATACCGGGTTTTAATTTTTCAGCTTGGTTTGCAACGAATAAACCAAACATGGCAAATAAACCTATTTTAACTGCGCCAATCAATGCCCTATCAAAGAGATCTAATCCATGGCTATTATTTTGTGCACGTAGCTTTTTATTCGCAGCCGCTAAACGGGCTCGTAAAAGAGGTGTCGGCATTCTATTTACTCTCCAGTTAGGTTTAATTCAGTGGAAATATTATATCTTGGTTAAATGACTCATGTATAGTCGGGGAAACCTTTACGCATCAGTGTAGGTACATTGAAATGAAAAGCACCGTTTGGCTTTATGCTGGGCAGACTGGTCGCAAAAGTGCGTAATCAAATTGCTACTCAAAAAGCCATGTCTTATGATGTGTCACTCATTTTAGCTAAATTTAAGGCAGCTTTTCACGTGAGCAGGTTATTGCAGGAATTAAAAGATGTCGATATATCAGAGCTTATTGCTGCTGAAAAAAAACTGCATAGCATCATTAAATCTGAATTTGCCAACTATCATCATGATTACAAACAGATCTATCAGCAAACCTATCAGGGTGCTGACAAATCGAGTGTCGAAATTCACGCTAATTCCTGGTTGAACGATCTTGCAGTTGAAGAATCTTTGAAATCGATGGTTTCACAAAGAAGCTATTTGAAGGCATCGACGATGGTTGTGCCGGTGTTTAGCAAATATGTGTTAACGTATTTGTCAGAGAATACGATGGTGCAATCCCTCTTGCCCAATTGTAAAATATCACTAAATGCCTTTGTGCTTCATTCACAAGAAAAGCTATTAGAGTTATTTTTAGAATGGTCTTTGGAAAATCAAGCTTTTACGCGCATCTCCCATCTTGACGTAAAGCAAATTATCATTCCATTTTTAATTAATGAGCATTATACCGTTGCTGTGGTTAAGCTATCTAAAAGTACTTATAGCAAGATAGCCCAAATCGATTTTTACAACTCTTACGGTCATAATTTGGATGAACGGTATATTCATGCTTTGAAGCAATTTTTTGTAAAGCAAGGGTTCATTCCAAGGTTTGATAATATATCTAAGCTAGAACAGCATGATAGTTATAACTGTGGATTGTTTGTGATCCATAAAGCGATCGAAATTGCCGCAAATAACATTGGAAAGAGAGAGCAATTACTTCCGGAGTCAACAAAAGGTCACGCTGGTTATCAAACCTGGGCATTGAGCACGCGATCCTTTATCGCTGACCTATTGAGCATGAAAAATATTAATGTTCAGTTGACTATATAATGTAGTTAAACACAATATCAACAGATACCTAATTCATTTTTACTCTTAATGTGACGTTTATAAAGCAATTCATCTATGGTGAATTTTAAGCTGATACTTATTTCGATTTTAAACTCTGCGTTGTTGTAGGCTTTGAGTCATAGACGATTTCTTTGGGTTTGCTTTGTTGGTATTGATCAAAGCCAGGACAAATCACAACAAAATCGTCATCAATCACAATTTCATTGTCGCTACCTTCAATTGCCATCTGCTCAAATTCAGTGACGATATCGTCTACACTCAACAGGGAATAGTAGGCAGTGGCTTCTACTTTAATTTGACTATCGAAAGCCCATGATTTCAAAGAGGCTACTTTAGTACAAAGAAATTCACCGATGCTTAAACTTGAATAAGTTGTAGGACCTGCAGTTAAACCGACAATGTAGGGTCCATAGGTCATTGCGAATGAATTTAAGAGCTTCTGACAGGGTTTAAATAAAAAATTATAAAACATACTGCTCGTGTCAGGCATGCCAAACAAGAGTGAGTAGATTTGTGTTAAAGCGGCATTGGCAGCGCCTGCAACAACAGGTCCACCAAAGTATAACCCGGTTACCGTTGCCGCAATGGCCAAAGATACTTTGAGATAGAAGAAGTAAGGCGCAGACAAATCAGATGTCTTAGCTTGTTTCTCGACCAAAGCGGTACTGGATTGCTCAATTTTAGTAAGGTCTTCAGTGGGTATATGAGGAAAAAGGCGTTGTAGAATAGGAAGGATGGGTTCGTGCTGGTTAATCGATTTAAAATCCAGGTTTTGTACAATACTCAATAATCTTTTTAGATCGATCACCTGAGATTTTGAACTCATTTCATGTAACAGCATCACCCTCTCCTTGATTTGTATGCTCGTAGAACGAAGTGAGTATAACAATCATTTTAATAAATTTGAACGACCGCTATTTGAGTAATCGCAATAGACATGATGAGTTGTTGTGGCTGGCTTTACCCGGTACAATTATCTACTTATAAATGTAAGTTAATAAACTAATATTTAATGTCTCTTAGTAGTTAAGTGAGTAGAGCTATCTGTTATGCCAATTACCGCGATTAAAGACTATCTAGCAGCGCATTTTGCTGTAGAACAAGCACAACCTGAACCCTTACTTCAAGAACATGAAATAGCACAACTTGCATGGGCAGTTAGATCATCTGGGCAAACGCCTGAGAAAGCGCTGTCAAATCAAGGCAGTTACGATTTGATAGAAGTGCGACGTTGCTTATCACGGTTATATTGCTTAAATCTCTTGCAGCAAGGCGAAGCGGGCTACGAAGCGTTTGTTGCAAATCAAGCGCAAAATAACCCTTTAATCCCGCCCTTAACGAAAGAACAATATTTAGCAGAGGCAGATAAATTTGCAAGTCTTGATAAACTTAGCAAGGACACATTGCGCGTTACCACCATCTTAACCGCATTTCCACTCTCACCAGAAGCACGCAAAAATGCGGATGCTGTATTAGGGAAGGATAAATATACCTTCGATAGCGTGGAATTTTTGGCTGATACCTGCGATGATATTGAAAAAGCCAAAGCCATTTATCCCTTGGTAAAAAGCTTGTATGAGCAGTATCCAGAAAGTGCGGATACTGCTCGGATCACCAAATTAATACAATCTGCGTTATCGCATCGCCGCCATTATCGACATATGTTGTATACCGAAGGTAATGCCAATATGTTTGAAGCCTTGGTTCAAGGTATTCGTGATAAATCCATTGATGAAGAATCTTATTTATTCTGGAAACAACATTGGACTATCAACATTGCTGGCTTTCGGGGGAATGAAAACCCTAAAGGCTCGATTTATTTGACCAGCAATACGCATCGAGCAATGCATTTACTTGAGCAACAATTGGATAGCATTTTTACTAATCCTGCGTTGCAAACTGAAGAAATTTTAAACCAATATTTATTGGCGAGAGCGAAACTGTTAGGGCTTGAACGGTTTAAAAAGCTTATGCCGCAACAAATCATGTTGTTGGCACATCTCGCTTCAATGAACCGTATGTTTTCGGAAATTGAAGGGAAGTTTCTTGCCATGGCTTTTCTGATGATGCCTAAAGACACTTTTGATAAATTAATGGATGCTTATTTTAATCATCAAGATACGCGCAAGCCGACGCCAACTTTTGCACCGGCATTTTTTCAGAATGCCAAAGACCATCTTGGGCAATTATTTAAAAACGAATTAATCGTGAAATTAATTCAGGAAATGAGTAATGTCGATGCGGAATTGAGTGATGGTGATATTGCGCGTCAAGACATTGATGCCAATCTGATCCAAAACATGCTAGTTAATGTGATAACGGTTGTAGCTTGCTTACCATTATATTTAGCGACGTTGAAGCAATATGATAAAAAGCGAAGTCGTGGTGAAATAGGTCCTAACGATCCTTTAAGTTTTCGATTATGTTCTAGCAAAGAGAATATTATTGCCTTATTGCCTAATATAGCCACTATCTGTCAATGGAATATGTTAGAACAATTTGAGCCTAGTATTAATAGCAAAGGCGAAGTGACATTTACGCAACGTAAAGAGCTTGAATTGAAAGCAGAAGACGTTATGCACCAGCCTGGTTTTATGCCGGGTTATGTAGCGCTTACAACACAATCAGGTGCACCAACGGTTGTTCCCACATCAGGCGCTGACAAACCCACGGTTAGCAATAAACCTCCCTTTTAACACAGCGATGAAAAAGGGGTGAATCGCCCCTTTTTCATCCAGATCCTTTGTATACCTATCATTTTGCTTTGTCGATAACCTAGAGTGGGTTACGAGCTATACAGCAGGGTAGGTCTGTTTTGAGTGTACAAGGTTATCAATCAGAAAATCAAAGCAGCGAGCGCCTGTTAAGCCAAAAGGGTAAATTAGAGGCTAGCATTGCTAAGGCAAAAATCAGAATTGCACATAAAAGCGTACTGATTAGTATTCCAGCAGGTATGATTTGTGCAACGTTGCTTTTTTTTGGGGTAAGCCATCTAGCCACTATTCCTCATTTATCGCTATGGTACGGCGCGATGCTGAGCGTATCTGTCGTAAGGCTTTTGCAAGTCTATTGTTACCTGCGTACCCCAAAGAAGACGAAGCTTCACCGCACACTGTATATCATTATCACTTCACTCGCAGCAGTGTTGTGGGGTATTGCGGGTTCTCTAATAATGCCAGAAAATAATACGGTTGCTCAAATGATCATTATTGTCATTCTTGCAGGAATATCGGTGGGTGGTATTCAATCATTGCAAGCAGATTTGCTAGCAGCCTTAAGTTTTGCCATGCTAGTTACGTTGCCTTTATGCGTGTGGTTGTTTTTGCAACAAGGGCCAGGCTATTTTGTGATTGCTTTTACCATGGTGACCTATCTCATATTCTTGATGTTGTCTGCCTATCGTGGTAACCGATTATTAAGCGAATCATTAAAGCTCCATTATGAAAATGCAAACCTGGTGCAGGATTTAAGCGTGTTAAATCATACTTTACAGCTGGCTAAGCTCCAGGCGGATAAAGCGACGACGATTAAATCTGAATTCATAGCAAATATGAGTCATGAGCTAAGAACACCGTTGAATGCTATTTTAGGCTACAGTGAATTACTGCAAGAAAATGCGAAGACTGCAGAACTGCCAGTCTATGTCGAATATGCAAGCAAAATAAGCAGTTCAGGACGACATTTACTCGCATTAGTGACAGACATCTTAGATGTGTCAAAAATTGAAGCCGGTAAAATGGATCTTTATATTGAAGAAGTTTCGATTCAAAATGTAACGACCGAAGTAGAAAGCATGATCCAGCCGCTCTTAAAAAAGAACAATAATACCTTTACAGTTACATATGCTGATGGAGCGAGTCATCTTCAAACAGACTATTTAAAATTAAAGCAGTGCTTAATTAACCTGCTAAGCAACGCCAATAAATTTACTAATTCGGGAACTATACAATTAATTATAAGACCCGAATTGAAAGGCAATCAACCATTCGTTGAGTTTATAGTGAAAGACACAGGCATTGGGATCCCAAAAGATAAGTTTGATAAGCTATTTAAGATTTTCTCACAAACTGAATCAGGTACTTCAAGGCGTTATGGTGGTACTGGTATCGGGTTATACCTTACCGAAAAAATCTGTCATATGTTAGGCGCGAAGGTGAGTGTAGAAAGTGAAGAAGGAAAAGGGTCAACGTTTACAATCACATTACCTCAGAAGAATCATCAACCGTCTGTCGATTAAATCTTTAGGGCTGCAGTTTGGAACCTAAATATTTATGTAAAATTCCTGATAATTGAGAAATCACTAATGGCTTTTCTAGGAAATCATTCATTCCGGCAGCTAAGCAACGTTCCTTGTTTTCACTTTGTATATTAGCACTCAGCGCAATGATGATACTTTGTTCATTTTTTTCTTTTAATAATTCAATTCTTCTTATTGCTTCTGTTGTTTCAATCCCATCCATATCAGGCATTTGACAATCCATAAAAATTAAATCGTATTTTGACTGTTGTACTGCATTAATTGCTAATTTGCCCGAGCTTGCGGTATTAACATGGCAGCCAAATAGTGTTAATACATCTCTAGTGATTTCTTGGTTAATAGTATCATCTTCAACCACTAAGATATGTGAACCATAATTTTCCTTCTTGTCTTTCTGTGATTCTTGTATTGGTAATGTATTATTGGTACTAGCCTGATGTAATTTAATATTGAAGTTAAATGTAGTACCTTGTCCTTCAACGGAATTAACGGTTATTTGACCACCCATTTGTTCAATCAATTGTTTGGTTATGGCAAGACCAAGCCCTGTTCCACCATATTTCCGGGTGGTTGACTCATCTGCTTGAGAAAAAATATTA
>CAZCXZ010000105.1:0-11868 GCA_964502705.1 Uncultured Candidatus Berkiella sp.
CTTTATTGCTCGGTTTCAGTCGCTGAACAAAGACGTGAATTTATGCAGCGCGCCGACGTGACTGCGTTTGTCAAAATGATGGCCACAAAGCATCATTACAATGAGCGTCAGCTAAATCAATTACTGCAACAATCCACAACACAACAAGATATTCTCACCTCGATTGCGAAACCTGCTGAAAAATTACCTTGGCACCGCTACGAGCCCATTTTTATGAGTGACAAGCGTATTCAAGAAGGCGTCGCTTTCTGGCAAAAGCATGCAGACACTTTGAAACGCGCTGAAAAAGAATATGGCGTTCCTGCTGAGTTTATCGTTGCTATTTTGGGTGTTGAAACGTTCTATGGTAAACATGCTGGCAAATACAAAGTGCTAGATAGTTTAATCACCTTAGCTTTTGAATATCCTCCCCGCTCTATCTTCTTTAAAAGTGAATTAGAGCAGTTCTTATTACTGGCACGTGAAGAAAAATGGAATCCTGCTGAGATTAAAGGCTCTTATGCCGGTGCTATGGGTAATCCGCAGTTTATCTCTAGCAGCTATCGCAACTTTGCGGTCGATTTTACCGGTAAAGGTAAACGCGATTTAATTAATAGCGCTGAAGACTCTATTGGTAGCGTTGCAAATTATTTCAAAATTCATGGTTGGCAAAAAGGCGGCCCTGTTGTCCTTAAAGCCAAAACCAACGGTGAAAAATTTAAATCGGTTATTGCAAGCAAAGCGAACCCAAAGCCTGATCACTCCTTACAAGAATTAACGAGCTTCGGTATTCGTGCGCCTGGCAATGCTAACAAAACGTACAAAAACCAAGCTTTTGCTTTAGTGTCATTAGAAGGCAAAGAAGGTCCTGAATATTTCTTAGGTGGCCAAAACTTCTACGTGATCACACGTTACAACCACAGTGATCATTATGCGATGGCGGTTTACAACCTAAGCCAGAAAGTGAAAGAAGGCTACAAAAAGCAACAAACAACCTAAAACGAGATGGGTGATGGAAGGGAATCTACATGCGAATGAACTTACTGAAAGTACTAATTCTACCGGCAGTTCTTTTATTGCATGCCTGTAGTACCGTTGAAGGCCCCAAAACGACGGGGTCTTCAAAACCACCAGAATCGAAGGCGGAATCATCTAACGATGGCCCGCCAGATGATGATCTCGATGTAACCCATATCCCTAATGCCACCCCTCAAATCGAACCTGTCAGTCGTTATGGTAACCCTGCCCACTATGAAGTCTTTGGACAACGTTATAAGACCATGACACACAGCATGGGTTACGAAGCTGAAGGTACTGCGTCGTGGTATGGTCGCAAATTTCATGGTCAGCGAACCTCCAGCGGCGAGCCTTACGATATGTATGCTATGACGGCAGCACATCGCTCCCTTCCGTTGCCCACTTATGCCACGATTACCAACCTCAAAAATGGTAAAGAAATTATTGTCAAAATTAACGACCGCGGTCCTTTCGTTAAAGATCGCTTAATTGATTTATCATATGCTGCGGCTAAAAAATTAGGGATCCACTCAACAGGCACTGGCAAAGTAAAAATTTGTGCGATTGATCCAGTTGCTTGGCATAAAGAGCAAAAATCAAGCCTAGCAATGATGACCAAATCGCCCAATGGTGCGCCTAAACTCAAAACCAAAGCGAAAAAATCCAAAGCAACCACCAGCGTTGCCGAAAACACAAAATCTAAAGGCAATGCTAAAGCTAAAGCCAAACCAACACAGTTAGCGCAAGCGACGACTGCAAAAGCGAAAACCACCGCTAAAGCAAAACCTACTCAATTAGCACAAGCTTCGACCACTAAAGCCACAGTAGCAAATAAATCTAGCACCAAGGCGGCGCCCAAAGCAGCCCAATCTGCTGACAAGCAACTTTATATTCAGTTAGGTAGTTTTAGTAAAAAACTGAATGCACAACAGCTAGCCGATCGTGCGGGGATTTTGACCCAGGCACTCAACAATGTGGACGTGCATGTCTTGCCTAATAAGGTGTCTAACAAAGAAATGTATCAGGTACGCGTTGGACCGCTGAAAACAAAGCAAGATGCTCAAAAACTACAAAAAGAGCTCTTGGCCATCGAAAATACCCATTCCGCTAAGCTTATTTACCAATAAAACGCGCGTTATTGCTCTCTGTGCAAACGGAGAGCAATTTCTCTACGTCTAAACCGCCATAATTGCACATAAAATTCGAATATGAAGCTATTAGTCGTGTTAAAATGATATGTAGTCATTTTATGATTTTCCATTGTGGGGTAACTAACATGCGACGACTTGCTTTCTTAAGGATGAGTTTTCTTTGCCTCGTGCTGCTGTCCCGATTAGGGTTTGCAGAAACAGCGCCAACCGCTGCGATTGCTCATGTTCCAACACCGCCTGAGGTGACTTCTGAAGCCTATATTTTAGTTGACTTTCATAGTGGTAAAGTACTCGCCGAGAAAGACAGCAAAAAACGCATCGATCCCGCAAGCTTAACCAAAATGATGTCCGTGTTTGTGGTTGACCATGAAATCGCCGCAGACCGTCTTAAATTAACGGATGAAGTGCCAATCAGCGAATCAGCTTGGAAAACCGAAGGCTCACGCATGTTTGTGCAAGCCGGTAAAAAAATTCCTGTCAAAGATTTAATTAACGGCATTATCATTCAGTCTGGTAACGATGCTACCGTTGCTTTGGCCGAATTTGTGGCAGGCAGCGAAAAATCTTTCGCAGATTTAATGAATCAATATGCACAAAAAATTGGCATGAAAGACACACACTTTGCCAATGCAACCGGTATTCCTAATTCTGAACACTATACAACAGCTTATGACTTAAGCTTGCTTGCGCACGCTTTGATCAAAGAGTTTCCTGATACCTATAAAGTGTATTCTGAAAAATGGTTTACCTATAACGGTATTAAACAACCAAACCGTAATCGTCTGTTGTGGCGCGAACCCTACATCGATGGGATTAAAACCGGCCACTCCAGCACCGCAGGATACTGTTTAGCGGCTTCTGGCCAAAAAGATAATATGCGTTTAGTTTCCGTATTAGTGGGCGCTAAAAACGAAGCGGATCGTACCGAAGAAACCTTAGCATTGTTGCGCTATGGTTTTCGATTCTTCGAAACACATCAACTGTTCCCAGCAAACAAAGCATTAAACGAACCCCGCGTTTGGATGGGTGATCGCAAAAAGCTCTCATTAGGTATTAATGAAGACCTTTACATCACAATCCCACAAGGGCAATACAAAAATCTGGATGCGAAAATGAATATCGATAAACGCATCACAGCACCTATCACTAAGGGTAAAAATTACGGCAAGTTGGTTGTTAAGGTGAACGAAGAGTTGGTCACCGAAGTACCGCTGGTTGCCTTAGAAGATGTTAAGCCTGGTACTGTCTGGAATCGTGTTTCAGATTATTTCAGCTTAGGGATCCATAAAGCACTCAACTCTGAAGAAACACAGAGCAGCGCAACCTAATGACTGAGAAACAGCCCGGCAAACTCACCTTCCCTTGTGAGTTTATTTTTAAGGTCATCGGCAATGCCGATGGCCTTTTTGAAAGCGAAATGTTGCAGTTGTTTCGGCAACATTTCCCTCAAATTGGAGAGGCTGCCATCTCTACCAAACCGAGCAAAAACCAAAAATATCTTGCGCTTAGTATTACTGTTCATGCCACAAGCCAAGAGCAACTCGACAATATCTATCAAGTGCTTAGCCGTCATCCTCTGGTTTTATTTGTATTGTAAATGTCATGGCTATTGAAGTATTAACCTTTCCCGAATTACAAGCTTATCAACCGATATTTGAACAGATGCGGGAAATCACCCTGCAACGCACGGAAACGTCTCCTGATGCTATCTGGTTTATGCAACATACGCCGGTATTTACACAAGGCCAAGCAGGCAAACCTGAACATGTTATTTCACCCGGCAATATCCCGGTGGTACAAAGCGATCGCGGTGGCCAAATTACTTATCATGGCCCCGGACAATTAATGATCTATACGCTATTTGATTTAAAACGACTAAATATCGGCATCAAGCAATTTGTCGATCATTTACAACAATCCGTTATCGAATTACTCAACGGTTATGGCATAGAAGGCCAAACCCAATGTAGCGCACCTGGTGTCTATGTCGAGGGTGCAAAAATATGCTCTTTAGGTTTACGCGTACGCCGTGGTTATACCTACCATGGCTTAAGCTTAAATGTTGCGATGGATCTCGAACCTTTTTCTAGAATTAACCCGTGTGGCTTTCAGAATTTAAGGATGACTCAAATTCAAGAATATTATCCAGCTATTACCCTAGAAACCGTCATACAAGATATTATGCCGATATTACAACAGAAGTTGTGGAGTGAAGAATATGAAACAGCGCGGTGAAGAAAAGTTTGCCAGGATCCCAATCAAAATTGTGCCCACAACGCCTGAAACCCGTAAACGTTTGCCAGAGTGGATTAGGATCAAAGCGCCGGCCACCCCTGCTGTTGCCAATTTAAAACAACTTCTACGTGAACATAAATTGGTCACTGTCTGTGAAGAAGCCGCTTGCCCTAATTTAAGCGAATGCTTTAGCCATGGCACGGCTACTTTTATGATCATGGGTGATAAATGCACTCGCCGTTGTACGTTTTGTGATGTAGCACATGGCCGTCCTGACGCACTCGATAAAGATGAGCCTTTGAACCTCGCTAAAGCCTTGGGCAAAATGGGTTTAAAATATGTCGTGATCACCTCGGTTGATAGAGACGATTTACGCGATGGTGGCGCTAGCCACTTTGCCGAATGTATTAAGGCCGCAAGAGAACATTGCCCTGATACCAAAATTGAGATCTTAGTTCCCGACTTTCGTGGCCGTATGCAGGTGGCACTCGATAACTTAGCGGTTGCACCACCCGATGTGTTCAACCACAACCTCGAAACGGTGCCCCATTTATATAAACAGGCCAGACCCGGTTCTGATTACATTGAATCCTTAAAATTGATCCAAGCTTTTAAAGCGCGCTTTCCCCATATTCCCACCAAGTCTGGCGTCATGTTAGGCCTGGGTGAAACCAATGAGCAGGTTTTAGAAACCATGGCGGACCTGCGTCGTTATGATTGTGACATGCTGACATTGGGTCAATATTTACAGCCTAGCCGCTTCCATTTTCCGGTGGATCGCTATGTGACACCTCAAGATTTTGCCATGCTCGCCGATGAAGCTCGTAAGCTTGGCTTTATTAATGTTGCTAGCGGCCCTCTTGTGCGGTCATCTTATCACGCAGACAGACAGGCTTCTGGTAAAGAGGTTACTTGATTGAACATAAAGAGAATAGGGATATTCGTCCTGCTTTTTTGGACTCCTCTATTACTCGCAGATTTGAACCTACATAAGTTACCGATGAAATGTCCAACTGCTCATCAAACTCAAAAAGAGCTGCGTAAAGAATCAGAACAGATCCTAAAACGCAGCCAGGCGTCAAAAAAACTCTATCAGCTCAAAAAAGGTGAAGACTTTAAAGATGTAACCCAGCAAGTGCTGGATCATCAGTTTACCGACAAGGTCGCCAAAGACGCCATTAAAGCAAAACAACGCCGTTATTATGTCTTTACCTACCCCAGTGACGGCTTAACCATTAAAGCGTTTGTCAGTATTCCCGTTGGCGTTAAAAACCCACCCTTAATCGTATTAGTACGTGGTGGGAATCGAGAATTTGGCTTACCGCATCCTGGTCAATTAAGCGCCTATCCGGGTTATGCACTGGTTGCCACTACCAATCGTGGTGGTGTCAGCGAAGGGCATGATGAATTCGGTGGCGAAGATGTTAATGATTTAAAAAATCTCATCAGTTTTTTACCCACCTTAGAAAAGAAAACCGATGTCGAATTTAATGCGAATAAAATTTACATGGTGGGTGCAAGCCGCGGTGGCATGCAAATGTTTTTAGCATTGGGCCGTTTCCCTGAAATTCAACAAAAGATTAAAAAGGTTGCGTCAATCAGTGGCCTATTGAATATGAAGTATGCGGTCGAACAACGCAAAGACTTTCGCGATATGCTAAGCAACTTCGGTTACCAAAAGGGCAAAAAAGGCCAGGAATGGATCGCAAAACGCCAACCTCTGAATTATGTCAATAAAATCTCAAAAGACTTACCTATTATGATTGCTCAAGGCACCGCCGATACGCGCGTATGCGTTAAAGAAGGTTATGACATGCTAGAAGCGCTCCACAAAAATGGCAACACCGTTACCTATGTGGAAGTGGAAGGTGGTGATCATGTATTGAATAACACCACCGACTTTTTGAAATTGCTGATTAATTGGTTTGAGACGGATTAAGGTATATCCGGACAAGATAAATACGTCGCAAATTCTTTGGTATTCGCTTTCTTCTGCATTTCATTATACCAATGATCCATTTTCGCATTATCACGAGAGCGTTCATAAATATTCACCATCAGCGCTTGAGCAAATAAATTGCCGGTCGTTGCCAGCTGTTCTACTTTGCTTTTAATGCAGAGATCACGCTCATCTTCGATTTGATCAATTTTATTGCGATCCATCTCTTGGGTATTGAGCTCTTTTATATCCATTTCGTTTAAGCAATCTGCAATAATTTTACGCACTTCTCGTTTAGCGGGAATATCACAACGTTTTGCTTGCTCGATTAATTCAGGTTTTTTGGCCGTTAAATAATTTCGATACACAATATACATGGGATTATGCGTTTGATCTTCCATCACTTTTAAATCATCAATCATTTGTAAAAGACAAGGCTCTGCAAATTCACAACGCGTTAGCATTAAAATTAATTGATGACGTCCTTCATGACGTTGGTTAACACTCAATTTATTTAATTCTGCCGCTTGATCAAGCTTTTCTAAAATCGCTAACGCATGCACGGATTGTGCGAAAATCAAGAATAAACAAAACCATCCCGTTTTTCTAATGAAATCCATGATTTATCCTTTTATTAGTTTTTATTATACTAACTAACATTTAATTAAAATGCGGCTATCAATGTTAAGAATAGCTGAATTTCTCAAAAGATGAGTTGTCTATTTCGTGATGACTATGATAAAAAGCGTCGAGATCACCGAATTGATCTGAATTGGAAATTGACATAAATAAAGGATGGAAATGATTATGGTAAACGGTACAATCGCACTCGACGTCACAACCCTCAAGGCAGCAGCAGAAACCGTTGCAGTCGCAGGTGAAGCGATTCAAGAAGCAGCTCAACAAGTTGTTACTAACGAAAATGTACAAAGCATGTTTAGTGGGATATTACAAACCCTCTCCGACAATACACCTACTGTCGTTTCAGAAGCATGGAATGCAACCATTGGTGACAATACTTACGTTGCGTTGGGTGTAACAGCTGCTGCAGCAGTCTTAGGCACTGCATATATGTTGAACCGTTGCCGTACAGCACCTGCTAAATCAAGTAAATCCGATGAAAACAAAAAGGTATCTGAGACTGATGCTACTCCTGTAGCTTCTAGCAGCATCCCAAGCTCATCTAATGCTTCAAATGATGGCTTCAGTGCTGAAGGCGAAGTGGGTGAGAAAAAATCTCGTTCACGTTCACCATCACCTTCCCGTCGTGCAGTTGGCGACGAATAAATAAAAAGCCGGCGAAAGCCGGCTTTTTTATTCCCTCATCTTATTCCTTCTCTTGTAAAATCGTGATTTTTCGATAATTTTTTCCCTCCTCTGCTTTTGGCAGGTGGATAGCCAACACGCCATTTTTGGTTTTGGCAGAAATTTTTGCGCTATCTACCGATTCAGGTAAGGTAAACTGGCGATAAAATTTACCCGTGGTTCGTTCTAAACGATAATAATTCTTACTCTTTTCTTCCTTGTCTGATTTTCGCTCTCCTTTTACAGTCAACGTATTTCCATCCATTTCAATATCGATATCGTTTGGATCAACCCCAGGAATGTCGGCAAACACCACAAATTCCTTTTCTTCTTCTTTAATATCGACCTTGGGTGCCCATGCTTCTTGCGGTGCTTCTGTATTGTCTTGCCCATACCACGACATTAAAGGCATCAGCTCTTGATGCAACTGATTTAATAGTGAATGTGCTGGACGATGATATCTTAAACTCATAATAAACCTCCGATTAGGATTAACACGTAAACAAACTCGCTTATTCAATAAATGGGGTGGCTCGTGCGAATTTCAAGCACAAAAAATGCATTTTTTTATAACTGTTGTATCTACAAGTGGCGCCAAGATGGGGGCAATTTTGTGCTTTTCAAGTCTGTAATTTTTTGCAACGTACAAAACAAGCATAATGGCTGCGCGCCGTGTGCGAGATAGACTATTTCCTTTTAGAAGTTCGTATGATAAGTTGCACTGTTTCAACAACCCAATAGAGGAAAACGTTAATGGCCGCAAGGAAAAAAACCGCTCCAAAAGCAAAAGCTACCGCTAAACCCGCAGCTGCAAAGAAAGCTAGGGCAACAGCTAAAGTAGCACCACGTGCTGCTGCAGCGCCTAGCAAAGCAATTGCGCAAAAACAAAGCAAATCACAGATCTACGCTGAGATTGCTGAAATGGCTAACATCAGCAAGAATGACGTCAAAGGCGTTATCTCTGCTATCAGAAACATGATCGAACGTCATGTTAAACCAAAAGGTTCAGGCGAAATCGTTATCCCTGATCTTGGTATTAAAGTACGTCGCATTAGCAAAAAAGCGACCAAGTCCAGAATGGGTCGTAACCCCTTCACCGGCGAAGAAATTCAAATTGCTGCAAAACCAGCGCGTAAATCCGTTAAAGTTAGCGCTATGAAATCTTTGAAAGCGTTGATCGAAGACTAGTCTTTGGTTTAAAAGCTATCAAAAAGAAAAGGCCAACATTGTTGGCCTTTTTTTTACCCCTACATAACTAACCCCACCTCTGGCTTAAATTATGCGGCACGTTTATCTGATCCAATATCCTTGCCACGGTAAAATCCACCAAATCATCGACCGTTTGTGGTTTAAAATAGAAGCCAGGACTTGCCGGCATAATGCAAACGCCTAAGCGCGCTAAATTCAACATATGCTCTAAATGAATCGCTGATAACGGCATTTCTCGCACCACCAGCACGAGTTTGCCCTGCTCTTTGATGACCACATCCGCTGCGCGCTCAAGCAAGTTATCGCTCGCCCCCACGGCAATCGCTGACAAACACCCCGTACTGCAAGGACAAACAATCATCGTTTTGGGTGCACCAGTGCCACTGGCTAGCGGGCTTGACCATTGATCTTTACCGTAGACATTGATCTGGCCTGGGGCTGCTTGATAACGCTCTTGGAAAAATTCCGCAATCTTTTGTGGGTTACCAGGGACTTTTAGATCAGTTTCATCATGAATAACCAGATGGCCTGCCGGTGAAATAACCAACGAGATCTGAACTTTTGCCAAGACCAGTTGTTCCAATAAGCGCAAGCCATACGGGGCGCCACTGGCGCCTGCAAAGGCTAGGGTTACTTCACTCGGCGCTATCATGCAACGGTCTCTAAAGCTAAGGCACTTAACAAACGTTGATGTAGATTATCAAAAGCACCATTACTCATGACCAAAACATGATCATTCGGTTTGGCAAGCGCTGCAATCTGTTCAACAATCGGCTGAGTGTCTTGGAATATGCGGACTTTAGACCCAAGGGATGCAAACGTTTCTTTCGCGTCCCAGCTCACTTTAGGTGATTGGAATATAAAGACTTCATCGGCGGCTTGTAAGCTTGGTGCCAACTCGGTGCGGTGTGTCCCCATGCACATGGTATTCGAACGAATATCTAAAACGGCAATTAAACGTTGCTTGCCTACTTTAGCGCGCAACCCAGCGACGGTGCTATCAATGGCGGTAGGATGATGCGCAAAGTCATCATACACCGTCACTGCATTCACAGTGCCTCGCACTTCCATCCTTCTTTTGACCGATTGGAATTCAGCTAGTGCTTCGATTGCCAATTTGGCAGGCACACCCGCATGTACAGCGGCCATGATGGCAGCCAGCGCATTATGAACATTATGTTGACCAATTAATGACCAATTAACCGTGCCCATCAATTTGCCGTTTTGGAGCACATCAAATACGCTACCATCTAGTGATTGTAAACGAGCTTGCCATTGTCCTTCGTTAAATCCAAAGGATTGTATCTCGCTCCAGGCACCCATTTTTAAGACTTCTTGAAGAGCGGCATCTGCTTCTGGGACAATCAATGCGCCTTGGCCAGGTACAGTCCGAACTAAATGATGAAATTGCTTTTGGATTTCAGATAAGTCCTTAAAAATATCAGCGTGATCAAACTCAAGGTTGTTCATGACGCAGGTGCGGGGATGATAGTGTACAAATTTTGAGCGTTTATCAAAAAAGGCACAATCGTACTCATCGGCTTCTACGACAAAGAAAGGCGATTTGCCCCACTTGGCTGATACACCGAAATTGGCAGGAATGCCGCCAATTAAAAACCCTGGCTCAAGACCGGCATGGGTTAAGATCCAAGCTATCATACTGCTGGTAGTCGTTTTTCCATGGGTACCTGCTACCGCAATCACCCAACGTTCATTTAAGAGATTTTCCGCTAACCATTGCGGACCCGATTGATAAGGGATCCCTTGGTTTAACACGGCCTCCACTGCCGCGTTGCCACGTTTTAGGGCGTTTCCAATGACGACCATATCGGGTGTATCGGCTAAATGTTCTGGCTTATAACCTTCTTGTAATTCAATACCTAATTCTTGCAATTGCGTGCTCATTGGCGGATAGACATTTTCATCACTGCCGCTCACGCGATAACCTTTCGCTGCTGCTAAACATGCAATGCCGCCCATAAAGGTGCCACAAATACCGAGAATATGAATATGCATGAGTAAAATCCTTGTTAGGGTTGCGGTTGTAAGTTCATACCTAAAATAATCCACAAAGGTATTGAAGCTGCAAAAATGATAGAAAATAACAATAAGAACGCTTGCATGCCTTTTACTTCAAAAGTGTACTTAATAATTTGAATTTGAATTGCTAAACGCCATACCGTTAATGCAATATTGACCAGCATAATGTTGAGCTCACCGCTAATAGCGGACAGAAATTGCGCAAACCCGGTTAACATTAATTCCGTGCCAAAAAGCGCAATTAAAAATTTATTTAGCCGAGACTCGATTTTGCGTTGCGAAAGCAGCAAGTAAGACATGCCAATCAGTGATAATACCGATAATACGGCTGCCGTATAACATTCAAGCAAAGAAAGCGTAAGGGAGACATCCAGTTTCATTGTTCTTAAGTGGTAGATATTCAGCGCACAGTCTGCCGCCACAAAAAGCCCTAAGATCATCCAAGAGAACGGTAACGAGGTTGGTCTAGCGCGAAACAGGCATATTTGCCACAAGACAGACACTGTCTGATAAAGTAGAGAAATCGCATTCATATATTTATAAAACCAACTTATATTCTTAAATGACAGCATGCCCGTAAATAGGGGTAAAAGCGCTTCTCATTACCTCGCCAAGTGTAACTCTTTGAGATAAACTCCGGCCTAAATTCTAACCGTTTTGAGTATATATGATAAGGTAAAATAACATGGTCGCTCCAAAAAATGCTTTTTACGCCCAATCAGGTGGGGTTACATCTGTCATCAATGCCTCAGCAGCTGGCGTCATCGAAACGGCGCGTCTTCATGCCGATAAAATCGGCAAAGTTTACGCGGGCAAAAATGGGATTTTAGGCGCTTTGAATGAAGAACTCATTGATACTAGCCTTTTCTCAGCCTCTCAAATCGCCGCCCTCAAGCATACGCCTTCTGGCGCATTTGGATCGTGCCGCTACAAATTAAAAGGTTTAAAAGAAAACCAAGCCGAATACGAGCGCTTAATTGCCGTCTTTGAAGC
>CAZCXZ010000105.1:11878-12115 GCA_964502705.1 Uncultured Candidatus Berkiella sp.
CACACAATATTGGTTACTTTTTTTATAACGGCGGTGGCGATTCACAAGACACGGCTAATAAAGTCTCGCAGTTAAGTTTAGAGATGGGACACCCTATCACCTGCATCGGTATCCCCAAGACCGTTGATAACGATCTGCCCTTTACGGATAGCTGCCCAGGATTTGGTTCCGTAGCTAAATATGTGGCAGTTTCGATTTTTGAAGCGAGCCTTGATGTAGCATCAATGGCAGCCAGCT
>CAZCXZ010000106.1:0-12044 GCA_964502705.1 Uncultured Candidatus Berkiella sp.
CCGCGCAGGATGTGGTGCACGGCCGTTGGCCGTGGTGCGTGCCCGTCCAGGCGGCAGCAGATGCAGCCGTAGTCCACGATGAAGTCCATCCAGCGGCGCTCTGCGTCATTCGGTGTTCGCTTGCCCGGCTTCGCCTTCTCGCCCTTCGGCTGCGCCACCCCTGCCCCGTCGCAGCGCGCGGCCGGCGCGAAGTTCTGCACCCCGGGCCACGCCATAGGGGCGCGGTCGGGCTTGGGCTTGGGGGTGAAGGGGCGGCGCTGAAGCATGCTCAGGCCGGCGCGGTCCGCGGTGTTCCGTTCAGGTCGGCCATGGCGTCGGCTTCGGTCAGCACGGGCCTGACTTCCTCGCGGACGTTGACGCTCCAGTCGTCGTAAACGACCAGTTCATGCGTTTCGCCGTCGCGGATGGTCACGCTCTCGCCGACATTCCCGGCCGTGCTTTCCTTGCTGATGCGGACATGCTTATCGCTGCTGCAATGTGCTGTCACTTTTACGGATGTAGTCATCTTCAATTTCTCCAGTTGTTGCGCCCAAAGCCGGGGCCGCGCGGCATCTAGTGAAACGTTGCTTCGCCGGTGATCTGCTCAAAGAGCCTGCTTGTCTCCGGCGTCAGCGCAATCGAGTGCCCCGTCTTCAATTTCAAAAGGTATGCGTTCAGCAGTTCGATGGCGGACAGCCCGTGCTGCAGCGCGTCGTCCCGCTCGTCGTGCACCCGGCTGAAGAGGAATAGCGCTAACTCCAAAGTCAGCACGGTTTCAGACTTGTCTTCAGTAAGCACGATCAAGGCTCCAAGTGGGTGACTGCGCCGGGAGTCGAACCCAGAAGCCCAGCGGTGAAACGACACAAGACCCTAGAAGAGATACCGCTGTTTTGGGTCGTGTCATGGGATGCCTTTCCCACTTCCGCAGTCGTTGAGAATTGATTCAAAGTCAGCCAGCACCACGTCGTCGCGGCGCAGCTTCGGCGCCAGATCACAGGCCGCGTCGACAAGACTCTTGCGCGGGAGGCTTGGTATCAGCCCGGCGGCCGCGTTCAGGCCGCTCACGATTGACGCGCGGCGGGTGTCCGGTATCTCGGGCTCGCCCGCCTGGTCGTGTACCGCATTGACCGCGCCCCGGATGATGCGGATTGCCGGCAGATCCGGGCTGACCTCTTCCGCGATGGCCGCGCCCAGCACCACGTACAGCATCCGGCCGGCCTTGTTCACCAGCTTCTGGCCGTCCAGGGTGCACAGCGCCAGAATCTGGGCTTCCAGCGCCGTGTGGCGCCATTCGTTGGCGATCACTGCTCGTTCGACAAGATTTAGGCCGGGCTGACGTTTCATTTCGCCCTCCGCGAAGGTGCGATGATTTCCTGTTCAGTCTTGCCGGCGGCAATCCGGTAACACACCGTGCCATGCTCCAGCCCATACTTCCGAGCGATCTGGGCGGCAGTCATCGCCTCACCGTCGATCACGGCGATAACGTTGGTTCTCTTGTTGTTGTTCTGTTCTTCGGTCGTAGCCCAGCGCACGTTTCCAGGCGCGTATCCCTCGGTATTTCTGATGCGGTCAACGGAGTGAGCGTCAGACGGCCTTGGGCCGATGTGGTCAAAGAAGGCCTGAAAGGATGCCCTCCACTCGTCGCAGACTGTGATGCCACGACCGCCATAGTCGGCGTACCGCTTTGCCTTCGGGTTATGGCAGCGCTTTTTCATCGCGGCCCAGATTTCAAACTCGGGTGACTTCCACATGCCGTGCTTTGCGTTGGAGGTGTTGCGCTCGGCAGTAAGCTCCGAGGCAATGCAGCCGCAACTGGTCGTGTGCCCGGTCTTCAGGTGCGAAGAATTGACGGCCTTGGTGTTTCCACAATCGCACAAGCAGGTCCAGCGCAGGTGGTGCCCGGCGTTCTCTGCGCGCGATACAACGGTAAGGCGCCCGAAGCGGTTACCGGTCAGGTCTACAAGTTTCACTCTCCAAACTCCATCAACAGTTCGTGCATGCGGGTGTCGGCTTTTTCTTTGAGGTGCGGCCACAGGTAGCGCGCCGCGTGCGGGCCGCGCAAAAAGGACACCGCCCGCTCATGGAACTCCATGAACTCCTGCTGATCGGTGGACTTGTAGCTGACCGAACGCGGTATTGGCACGACACCACCCTTCGGCCCGGCCGCCCAGGTCACCCAGCCGGCGCCAACCTTGAGCCAGTAGCGGTATTGGTCAAAGTGCTCAAAGCGCTCCTGGGCCTCAAATAGCGCCTGCTCGATGGCGAAGTGCCGGCGGTGGTATGGGCCGCTTCTGTCCTTGTGGGTATTGAGCTCGACCATTTCTCCGGGCTCCAGCTTCATCAGCATGTTGAAGAATCGGCGCCACTGCTTTTTGCCATGCTCGCCCAGGCCGTCGACCATGCCGAACAGCACCCGGCGGGCCGCGTCCTTGTCGGCGTCGGGGATGGCCGTCGCGTCCTGCTTGACCAGCATGATTTCGCTCATGCGTCGCACCCTCTACCCACGGCGCCGGCGTCGTCAGCATTCGTGAACCGCTTCCAGTGGATCCAGCCAGCGTCCGGGCAGTGAAAGCCCCATTCACGGTAGCGCGGGCCGGTGATGAACAGCGTCCAGCAGGCGCCGGCGTGCAGTTCAACCCGATGCGCCAGTTTCCCGGTCCAGCGAAAACGCCAGTCGCCGGCTCGTAGCACCTGCTTGTGGTTCACGCCACCGGCCGCGATCGTGTGCTCGGTGTATTCGCCGTCCAACAGGATGGACAGGTTGGCCCAGGGGTGGCAGTGCAGCGCGCGATCGTCATCGCTGCGCATGAAGCAGTGGACGTAGGCACCCGGCAGTTTGCTGACGAACTTCTGCCAGCGGTTTTTGTCCTCGTCCCGCACATCGCGATAGAGCCTGCTCCAGGGCGTCAGCCACCAGCGCAGCAGGTATGGATCGTCCTGGCCGCCGATGATGAAGTGTGGCGGCCGGGCCAATGCCCAGTGCAGGAGCGCGGCGCGGATCACGGGGCCACCTCCATGCGCATCATCCCGGCGTAGCCAGACAGCAGCCGCGCGGCCGCCTGCCAGTCCCAGCACACAGCCACACACCAGCCTTCCAGCTGCAGCGCCGTGATGCGGTCGCGCTGTTCCTTCGTGGGGTTGCCGTCGCCGTGCTTGAACTCGATCGCCAACCCGATGAAGCCGCCCCTGGCCACCGGCCAAGAGACATCCGGCACGCCTGGTTTGACGCCCTCGGCCTTCAGCTTGCCGGCCACGGCCTTGTCGCGCAGCCCGCCGTTGGGGTTGGCGTGCAGCAGTTCAATACCTGGGAAGCGCTGGAAGCTGGCCCACTCGAAAAACGCTTTTTGCGTGTCATGCTCAGCCATGGCTTGTACCTTCTGCTATTTCTTTGATAGCTGTTTGGGCTTGCTGGGTGTAGGTTGAAGCGCCATTTCCTTGAGCGCCACCAGATCCCGTATCGCCTGCTCGCTGTGCCCCCAGGCGACTGCATCCGCAAGCACGGCACGCTGGCGTGCAGTGATTCCGGCGCTCGTCGGAGATCTCAATTCCTCCAGCTGCTGGATCAGCCTGGCCGTGCAGTACAGGCACCCCGGGCTGTTGAACTGGCGCCAGTGGCCCTTGGTCTGTTCCGATGCGGTGCAATCTGAGCATTTCACCTTGCCTCCAACAGCTGGGCAAAGGGCCCGGTGTAGTCGCGGCGCGATTTACCCACGCGCAACAGGTAGGCGTTTGATGGGCTCATGCCATAGAGCTGAACAGCCTGGGCGTCCGTTATTTCACCGGTGCGCAGCGCCATCACAGCGACGGCCGGAATCTTGGAGTTTTCCCGTTTTGTCCTGGCGATCTTTGCCTTGTGCGCCACCGGCAATTTTGTGTACACGCGGTCGGCGTTTTGATGGCGCCCGACGAGGTGCTCCGGCCTGCAGCAGTTGTCGACATGGCACGTCGTTCCCACGTACATGTGGCTCGGCAACTTGCGCTTGTGGGTCATTTCCCAGACGACAACACGAACACGCCGGTTCACGCTGTCGATGGACGCTTTTGGGGTCCTCCCGTCCACCCCGCAATACCCCTTCCACACCAGGCAGCCGTCGCGCTCGATCACACGCGCCAGCAGCCAGTCCATGGTGATGCTGGCGATATTCATGCTGGCACCGACTCTCTCGCGGCCGCCATCACCCGGGCCTTGAAGGCCGGGCGCGACTCCAGTGGACCAATGGGCTCCAGGCTGAGCTCCTGCGCCTTGGCGTCAATGCCTGCAGCGGATTCGTGCCAGATGCTGCTGACCGGTGGTGTGGCGTTTTTGTCGGGGAACTTGCTGACGGCCTTGGGCGCGTTCCGGTCGGCGTACCACTGCGCATTGAAGCCCTGCCAGCCGAATTCACAGCAGGCCGTGATCGTTTCAACCAGCGTCAGCCCTGCCTTTTTGCCTTCGCGTTCAATTCCCTTCAGCGCCGTGGGCGTCAGCGCTCCCGCCTTCTTGGCCTTGCGCACCACCAGAAAGTCTTTCAGGAGCTCGGGCGGAAGGTCGGCAAGGTGCGGAGCGACAGCGACGGGCTTCTCTCCATCTGGTTCTTGGTTATTGGTTATTGGTTCTTGGTTAGCATCGGGAAGTGTTGCGCCCGCACTGCCGGTGGTATGCGTTCGCACTGCATCCGCATTGCCATCGGTATTTGCCGGTGATGCCTTCGCATTTGTCCAGCGAGCCTTCGCGCCCTTCTTGGCGCTCTCACTTTTGGTCCGATACTCGGCAATTTCCCTGTCGCAGCGACTGTGTGACCATCCTTCGGAGCATTCTTTGAAATAGTGCCGAAGAAGCAATCGCACCGTTTTTTCATCCGAACGCATTGCGAACGCAATATCTTCAAGTTCACCGAAAATAGGCTTTTCGGTGTCGTAATACGCCCACAGCATCCGCATGTAGGTTGCCAGCTGGTGGTCGCTCAGATTCGCGGTGTCTTTGATGAAGTCGCCGATGTGGTGCTGGTAGTAGTGCATCAGGTCTGCCTACCTTTCAATTTCGTGTTGAACATCGGCTGGAGCCGTCGTATCAGACGGGCCTCCAACATCAGCCAGTCACCGTAGACCCGCGACGGCTTGAACTTGATGCAGATGTCCAGGGGCGTGGGGAATTCGCCCCACGGAGTGATAAAAGACTGCCCGTAGGAATACCGAAACGCATGCCCAGAGAAGCGATTGCGCAGGTTGTTCGTGGAGCCGATGTACTTGAGCGCGCCATCAAAATAGACGGCATAGCAGCACGCGACACAGGGCAAACTACCCCTGTTTTCGAGGTAGGCAATCCGCGCCCATCGTTGAGGTGAACAGTTCATTTGAAGATATTCAGCGGACCAGGGCCCAAAGTTTTCCGCCGCTGGTCCCATGACCATGCTTGCGGGGCAGGTCCGACCGGATGCACCGGATCTGCGGGTTCTTCTCGTTGGCCAGCGACATGAACACGCCACCGAAGGCGCGGTCATCCTTGACCGGGCGGATGCCTTGGGCCTTGCACAGCTCCACCAGCACCTCACCGCTGCACGGGCCGTCGTCCAGGCGCTTCAGAATGGCCTTCTTCGCGTTCTCGGCGAAGTCAGGGTTGGCACGCTGCGCCTTGTCCAGCGAGTTCATGGCGGCCGTGACGCCGGCCTCTTTTGCGATGGCGTGGTCGATCGTGAGTTGATTCATGCTGCCTCCAGGTCAAGTGATGGCTGGCGCAGGCGCTCGTCCTGCAGGGCCTTGTTGCGGATGTCGATGTCAATGCCGATCCACTTGCGGCCCAGCTGCTCGGCAACCTGGGCGGTGGTGCCGCTACCCATGAAAATGTCAAGGACCGTGCCGCCGGCGGGTGCGCCAGCGAGGATGCAAGGTTCGATCAGGGCGCGGGGGAATGTGGCGTAGTGGCTGCCCGGGTAGGCTTCGGTGGCCACGGTCCAGACGCTGCGCTTGTTGGCGCTGTTGGCATTGATAGCGACGGTGGCCATGTCACGCCCTTCGCGGTTTGACCTGCCGCCACCTTCTGGGCGGTTCTGGCCTTGACCACGCATGGCATCGGGGCCAGCTTTTTTCCCTTTTCCGCGACCTTCTGGGTGAAACGACCCATGCCCGCCAGGACCGGTATTCCAGCCGTCCGGCATCTTGTATTTGTCCCGCGCCTTGAAGTCCATGGTCTCAAACGACAAAGGCTTCGTTTCAGCACTGAGCGGCGTCCGGATGGCGCCCTGGTCGAAGTAATAGCGCTCCGACTTGGACATCAGGAAGACGTACTCATGGGCCTTCGTGCACCGATCCTTGATGGACTCCGGCATCGGGTTGGGCTTGTGCCAGATGATGTCTTGGCGAAGCCACCAGCCTGCGTCCTGCAAGGCAAAAGCTAGGCGCCAAGGCTGGCCCATCAGGTCCTTGGACTTCAGGCCGGGTGTGCGATCAAGCGATCCCGTGCGCTCGCCCTTCGGCGCGGCCAGAGCCTGCACTGCCGAGAGCTGCGAAATCTTCGGGCCGCCGCCAATGTGGCCGTTGCCCTTCAAGGTGGACTTGTCGGACGGCGGGCCACCGCGGGACTGGGCGCCCCATGAGCCGGCATAGCTGTCACCCATGTTCACCCACATGGTCCCGTCGTCCGCGAGCACCTGGTGGCATAGGTCAAACACGCCAACCATCGTGGAAAGGAACTCGCCCAGCGTCGGCTCGCTGCCAATTTCGCTGGCCTTGTCCTGGTGGCCGGCCGGTAGGTAGCTGCGCAGGCCCCAGTAAGGCGGGCTCGTCACGATGGTTTGCACCTTCACGCCGTCCGCGATCATCTGGCGCAGCACGTCGCGCACGTCGCCGAAGTGGCATTTGTTGAGCCAGTCGTTCATGCTGCCGCCGGCGCCACTTCGACACGCTTGCAGTGCAGCGTGATGAAGGAAAGCGACAAGGTGAACTCGCCGGGCGCCATTTCGCTGTCGTCGTTCAGAAAACGCAGCGTTACCTCCGTGGCGAGCCTTGGGCCCTTGTCACCGTCCTGTCGGGGTAGCCTGACCACCTTCAGGCGGCAGACCTCGGCCGTCTTGCCGCTGGGCAAAACGTACCACGTCCCCTTTACCACCGGGGTTGTCATGCAGGCTGTCCCGGAGTGGCTCCGTCAAGCTCCGTGAGCATTGGATTGCCCCGGAGCATGCGGACGCGGATGATCGACTTATGAATTTCTTTTTCAGCAAACTCACGCAGCACCCGCTCTATCAGCTCGGGGCGACCCTTGCCGTCGTCGGCATGTGCGAGCGCGTCCAGCGCCTGGGCCAAAGGCGTTGGCAGCATGAAGCGGACCTCCGTTCTTTCACCGGGGGAACTGCGGGCGAACATCACGTCATCGTCAGAGGACATTTTTTAGGCTCCTTGCGGCTGGGTGGCTGGTTGTTTTTTATCGGGGGCGCGGTGGAAGGGTCTGCCCTTCTCCGCTGTGAGCAACTCGGGCCAGATCGCCTTCCAGTCGTTCGGCCGCAGCTGCTGGCGAGTGACTTTTTTCCCGACAATCTCTTCGATGGCCGCGCAGTACTCAGCGGGAGCCCCGCCGTCACGGTTGATCCAGTTCCAGATACGGGCGGGGGACACGGGGTCCTGTGGGAATCGGTTCGTCAATTCCGCGGCTAGCGCGCTTTGACCGCCCGCCAACTCACAGGCAGCCACGAGATATTCAACAGGTGTTTTCGTGCTCATTCTGTTAATTCTACACTTGTTGATATTTCCGTCAACCAATGTTTTCAACATCTGTTTTAGAGTCCGCCCCTATGCAATTGGGCGGACGAATCAAAGAGGCTCGGGAACTTATGGGCTGGTCCGCCGTTGACCTTGCCCAGCGCTCGGGGGTGGCCAACACCACAATTGGCGCGCTCGAGAATCGGGACAGCAAGCGGTCGGAGTTCGCCGAGGTGCTGATCGCCGCGTTCCCGCCCGACAAAATCAGCCACGTCTACCTGCGCACCGGCAAGGGCGAGCTCAAGGCCAGCGCGGAAGAGCGCGCCAGAGAGCCGCAGCCTGAATATGTCACCGGCAATCGTTTCTCCAGGCGCGTGCCCGTGGTCGGGACCGCACGCATGGGCGATGACGGTTTCTATGAGGAAATGAGCCCGGAGCCTGGCGCCGGCGACGGGCACGTCGAGATTCAAACCTCGGACCCCAACGCCTACTGCCTGCGCGTTCGCGGAAACAGCATGTTCCCCGCCATCCGCGACGGCTGGTACGTGCTGGTGGAACCGCACTCCCCGCCCACCGTGGGGGAATACGTCGTCATCAAGCTGAACAATGGCCAGCGCATGGTCAAGGAACTGCTCTACCGGCGCGCTGATTCTGTGGAAATAATCTCAGTCAACGGTGGCGAGCGCCGCACCATCTACAACGAAGACCTGCTGGACATTCAGGCCATCGGTGGTGTGGTTCCGCCCAGCAAGTGGATGCCCGACCTATGAAATCCGCCCTGCTCCCGGCCCTGGTGCTGGCTGTCACGCGTGCGCACGCTGGCTTCGGCGGCATGGGCAACGTTGACGCTGACGCCGGCTCGGGCGAAGGCCTGGGCCTGATGATCGCCTGCGCCTGCATCGGCGCGGCTGCCGGCTACCTCTATTGCGTGGTGCACAACCAGTCCAGCCAGGTGAAGCGGGCGCCCGATGGCGGCGCCGTGGTGGGCCTGCTGCTGGGAGGCGCCGTTCTACCCTTCCTGTGGATCTACCTGAACAAGTAAATCAGGCCTTCCCCTATTGACCGCCGCCCCAGGGCGGTTTTTTTACGAATATTTGCACTTAAATCAACAGTTGTTAAAAACAGTTGTTGACACGATTATCAACAGTTGTTAAATTAACTTCACTTCCCGATTTCGGGCAATTGGAGTTAATTCATGAAAGCACTTTCCCCCTCTCCGTTAGCCGGCCTGCCGCCGCTGCTGGCCGAGTTGTTCGCCGCGGCTGAGAAGCGGCTGACCACACCAACCAGCGAATGCGTTGGCCCGGTGCTGGCGCCCGTCGTGATGTCCGAAGCGGACTGCGAAGAGGCCGACATGGCGATCCATCGCTGGAAGATGTCTGGCGGGCCTGCGCGTGACAACGAACGCCGCGCGCTGGACCTGCAAATTCAGGCCAACCCGAGGCAGTGGCTGTGAGCGGCGCCCACACACCAGGGCCATGGGCCTTTGACGGCATTAGCCGTATTGATGCGCTGCAGTTTCGCAAGCCAGCCCCAGACAACCCGAAATATATGCAGGGCTTGGTGGCGCTGCCCTACTCCTGCGGTGAAACGGATGACGGTCAAACCAATCACACCGCCAACGCGTTGCTGATGGCCGCTGCGCCTGACTTGCTCACAAGTTTGCAAAACATGGTCGGCCTGGCTGAAGAGGCCATCGCACTGCGCGAACAGAGCCAGGACCCTGACGATGCCGAAATGCTGCCTGTGTATCGGGACCAGTTGGCAGCAGCGCGCGCCGACATCGCCAAGGCCACCGGGAGCGCCGCATGAACGGCCTCGTCCAATGCGGCTGGAAGTCGCCCGATGGCGTGCTGTTCCCGCTTGCCTACTACGCCCCCCAAAACCCCGGCAACCATGCCGCCCACAAAGCCGAGTGGGAGCCCGTCTACACCGTCGCCAAGGAAGTGCAGCCGGTGCAGGTGCTGACGCCCACCCTGAAGGCCCTCGCTGACGACTTCGCGCGCAGCACCAGCCTTGACCGCCAATCACTCGCACTCGAGCAGGCGGCAGCATGATTTTGTGCCGCATCAAGGTGCACCTGTCCAACCGCGTGTTGGCCGGTGTTTTCCGGTTCCCTTCCACCTTCGCCGCCTGGACGCAAGCCGACCAGCAGTACCCGGGCGCGCATCGCATCACGGTGATCGCCTTATGAACACATCCAACGGCGGCCGCTTTGTGGACACCCAAATCCACGAAGTGCCACGACTCCCCCGGACCTTCACGCCCGACTACGGCATCCAGCACCAGCCCGTGCGCCGCTGGTACCACCGCGCGCCGCTGATTTCCACCTTTGTCGGGATCTGCGGCTGGCTGATCGTGGCCTTCTGGGTCGTTCTTTTCGTCTGGCGCGCATACCGCAATTTTTAACTCACCAACCACTCAGGAAACTTCATGGAACAAGACGACATCCTCACCGCCGAAAGCGGCACCCTGGCCCTGCTCAACAAGGGCGAGATTGACATGCAAATCGCCACCGCGCACAAATACCCGCGCAGCATCAAGCGCTTCCGCGACGAGGTGCAGCAGATGGTCACCCTCAATGAACAGGTGGCGGGCGAGTGCGTGTACGCACTGCCGCGCGACGGCAAGACCATCGAGGGACCCAGCGCCCGCTTTGCCGAGGTGGTGGCCAGCGCCTGGGGCAACAGCCGCGCAGGCGCCCGTGTGGTCAATGACCAGGGCGACTTTGTGACCGCGCAAGGCGTGTTCCACGACCTCGAAAAGAACGTGGCCATCACTTACGAGGTGCAGCGCCGCATTACCAACAAGAACGGCCAGCGCTTCAAGGCCGACATGATCGGCGTGACCGCCAACGCCGCGTGCTCCATCGCCCTGCGCAACGCCATCCTCAAGGGCGTGCCGAAGGCCTTCTGGGCCGACATGTACGACGCCGCCCGCCAGTGCATCATGGGCGACATCAAGACGCTGGCGAACCGCCGCGCCGATGCCATCGCCGTGTTCCAGCGTTACGGCGTGATGCCGGCCCAGATCTTCGAGCGCCTGGAGGTGTCCGGCGAAGAAGACATCACGCTGGAGCACCTCCTGACCCTGCGCGGCCTGCTGACGGCCATCAAGGAAGGCGACACCACGGCCGAACTGGCATTTGCCAAGGATGCGGCCGGCGCCGCCGCCCCCATGCCGCGCTCCAAGTCCCAGGCCGCGGTCAAGCCAGCCGAGGCACCGGCAGCGAGCCCTGCACCCGCACCCGCACCGGCCGCCAGCACCGGTCAGGAGGCACCCAGCGACATGTTCGGCGACAGCGCCGGCGCGGTCAACGTCGCCACCGGTGAGCTGGCGCTGATCACCGCCAGCCAGGTGAAGTTCCTCAAGACCAAGATCGACGCCATCCAGCTGCCCGAGAGCGCCGTCACGGCCATGCTGACCCGCTACGGCGCCGAAAGCATCGAGGCCCTGACCTTCGCGCAGTATGACGACGTGCGCGCCGAACTGATTGCGCTGGAGTAACCGATGACCTCCACAAAGTTGTGCACGGTGACTGATTGCGGCAAGCCGAGGTCATCGCATGGGCTGTGTCAAATGCACGCCCGCCGCGTGAAGGTGCACGGGGATCTCAACGTGAATCTGAATGCGAAGAAAGATTTTCGCACCAGGCTTTATGGCGCCTGTACGAAAACGGCAACCTGCTGGCTGTGGACTGGCACCTTGAACGACACCGGCTACGGCATCACCAGTGAATACAGCAAGAGCATGCTTGCACACCGCGCGTCTTACACCTTGGCTTTTGGCGCAATCCCCGCCGGGCTTAGCGTGCTCCATCGCTGTGATGTACCGGCATGCATTAATCCAGCACACCTGTTTCTGGGCACTCGGGCGGATAACGTGGCCGACATGGTAGCCAAGAACCGCAACCAAAAAGGCGAGACAAATGGCAGGGCCGTACTGACCGAAGCGCAGGTCAGGATCATCAAAACCATGCTTGCTGACGGCGCGACCAAGGTTTCGGTGGCTGAAATGTTTGAGGTATCGCGCTCATTGGTATCCATGATCGGATCAGGCAAGAGGTGGAAGCATGTTTGAGTTCCATGAGCAAACGCACACCTATACCCTGAATGGCGAGGTCATTCCATCGGTCACAGCCATTCTTCGCCCGCTCTACAGCTTCAACGGCGTGCCCGAGCATGTGCTGCAGGCCAAAGCCGCCTTGGGCACGGCCGTGCACCGCGCCTGCGAGCTGCTGGACAACGACGACCTCGATCAGGAAACAGACGAGGGCAAGGCCGGGCTGGAGCCCATCGCGGGCTACCTGGCCGGCTACGTCAAGTTCCTGGCCGAAGTCCGGCCCGTGGTGCTGGAAAACGAATCCAAGCTGTACCACCCGGTACACCGCTACG
>CAZCXZ010000107.1:0-11897 GCA_964502705.1 Uncultured Candidatus Berkiella sp.
TAAATTAATAGGCTTATGTGGTTTAACCCATTCCGACGATGGCGTTGAATTATCGTATAAGTATTTCCCAACAAATTGGGGGAATGGCTATGCATTAGAAGCTGCTAAAGCGATGTTGGAATATGGGTTTGATGAATTGATGTTAGAATCAATTGTCGCTATTACGCAGGATAAAAATGAGAAGTCATGGAAGATGTTGGAAAAATTAGAGATGAAATTGATGGATACGGTTGTTAGGTATGAAGAGACTCAGCGAATTTATAAGGCAATCAGAAGTTAAGCATTGGTTAATTAAAATCTGCTAAATCAGGACGAGTTCATTTTCTATGCTGCAACAGCCCGCTTAGCTCAAGACTTTATCATCAGTGCTTATACAACTATTCAGATAGTTTATTTAAGTTTAAATAGGTAAGCTATAAGTATTCCTATTTCAATAAAAATAAACTAAGCTTATCTTAGGGTTTGTTTTGGGTTAAAAAAGACAACTATGAGTGTACCTAATTCAAAAAATATAAACTATCCAGGCCGAGCCGTTGGTCAAACGAAAATAAGCCAACTCCTCAAACGCTGGCCTAACGGCACAGTGGCGGTTCAATCGTGGCTGAGCTCACAAGAAGTTTTCCGTCAACTAGCAGTTAAGTATGTCCATGGAAAATGGCTTACCAAAATAGGCAAGGGTGCCTATATCAAAGAAGGCGATAATGTTGATTGGACAGGCGGTGTCTTTTCACTTCAAAGCCAATTAGGTTTCAAGGTGCATGTAGCGGGGCTCACAGCTTTAGAGTTGCTAGGTTATAGTCATTTTGTGCCTATGGGGGAGGGGAATCCAAAGTGGTTGTCAAAACACAAAACAGACAAACGCCCCATACCAGTCTGGTTTCGTAATTATTTTAAAAAAGACAATATAACGTGTATCGAACAAGGTTTGATTGATGGTGCATGGGATAAAGCACTTGTTGAACTTACTCTAAGTGACTACAAACTAATGGTCGCAAACCCAGAACGTGCCATATTGGAATATCTGCATTTTGATTCACAGGGCACATCTGTTGAGCATGGTTTATTACTCATGGAAAACCTCTCTACCTTACGGCCAAAATTAATACAAGAATTACTCGAGTCTTGTCAGTCAGTTAAGGTGAAGCGGTTATTCTTAGTGCTAGCAGAACACATCAATCATCCTTGGGTAAAAAGACTTAATGTCGAGAAGATAGATCTCGGCAAGGGAAAGAGAGTAGTCGGTAAGGGCGGGTATTATAATCCCAAATACCAGCTATCTTTACCAGTCGATTTAAAAGAGGTTAATCAAACGTAGAATGGATAAGAAATATCACCAACAAGTAAAGCTATTGTTAGAGGTACTTCCCTTTGTGATGAAGGAAGATTGTTTTGCCTTGAAAGGAGGAACAGCTTTAAATTTGTTTATGTGGGACTTTCCAAGACTTTCTGTGGATATCGACCTAACCTATGTGCCTCTTGATGGTCGAGATACAGCGCTAAAGAATATCGACACTGGGCTCGCCAATATTAAAAAGAACATTGAAAAAGCCCGCTCTGACTTAACCGTTCAACTTCGCGGCAAGAAACTTATTATCAATGCAAAAGGGATCGCGCCCGTTAAAATTGAACCTAATACTATTTTAAGAGGAACCCTTTATCCTGTTGTGCAGAAAGATCTTGCAAGCAAAGTGGAAGATGAATTTAAACTGAGTGTGCTTGATGTAAGGATGCTTTCCTTGGCTGATCTTTATGGCGGCAAGATAGTTGCAGCATTGGATCGTCAGCATCCAAGAGATTTATTTGATGTAAAAATGCTATTCGATAATAGTGGATTAAATGATGATACTCGGAAGGCATTCTTGATGTATCTGATAAGTCATGATCGCCCAATACACGAGATATTGAAGCCAAATATAAAGAATATTGAGAGCACTTTTGAGAAAGAATTTTTAGGTATGACATTAACGCCAGTTGCATTAGATGATTTAATTGAAACGAGAGAAAATTTGATCAAAATCATCCATGGTACCCTAACTAAAGATGAAAAAGAATTTTTAATGTCATTTAAGCGTGGAGAACCAAGTTGGTCATTGTTAGGTGTAAGTGGTGTTGAATTGCTTCCCGCAGTGCAATGGAAATTGAAGAATATTAGAACGATGACCAATGAACGTAAGAACCTAATGTTAGAAAATCTTAAAACTCTATTGTGCATGTGAAAAAATATGAAAAATTTCAAAATATCATTTGTTGAACAGTGCCCAAAAGAGATCGAAGTTAAAATGAGCCAGGGCTTTGAAGAATATGAAAGCAGCCATGGCATTGATGTTAACTACAAACCCTTTTCTTTAATGTTAAAAGATGAAGCGGGAGAAGTAATGGGTGTCCTAAATGCTTATACTGCATTCGCTGAAATCTATATTGATGATATTTGGGTAGATAAATCAAGTCGTGGAAAGGGGTATGGCAAACTGTTAATGACTGAACTTGAAAAACGCTTTACTGGCAAAGGCTTCAATAACATGAACTTGGTTACCAGTGCCTTTCAAGCCCCTGGCTTTTATAAAAAATGCGGTTTTACAGTTGAGTTTGTCAGAGAGAATAAAAAGAATCCAAAATTAACCAAAACCTTTTTCGTAAAATATTTTGACGATGAAGAGCAAACGCAAGGAATAAAAAGTGGAAAAAGTTAAAATAGCCTTTGTTGATGAACTATCAAACGATATTGAATCAAAAATGGAAAATGGCTTAGAAGAATATGAAATAAGCCACGGAATTGATGTTAATTACAAACCTTTTTCACTGGTGCTTTATGATGAAAAGAATGAAGTGATAGGCGCTATGGCGGCTTTTAGCTCTTATTCTTCGGTGCATATCCGCGATCTTTGGGTAGATAAAGCGCACCGTGGTAAAGGACATGGCAGGAAAATGCTTGAAGAACTGGAAAAGCATTTTAAGGGGCTGGGATTACATAACATCAATACCATTTCTTGCGAATTCCAAGCACCAGATTTTTATAAGAAATGTGGTTATGAAGTTGAGTTTGTTCGCGAGAATAGCAAAAACCCAAAATTGACCATGACATTTTTTATCAAGTATTTAGATTAACAAAAGCTGAATAAACGTACTTTCGATAAAAGCATAACGCTTAAAATAAGCGTTATGCCAGACGTTTAGAAACGAAAGCCTAGGCCCGCACCCACCAACCAAGGATTCAGCTTAACATCAGCTTTAATGGTTTCTTGATTGAAAGCTGCAGTAGTTTTAAGAAATAGCTTTTTAACGTCAAGATTGACATAGACGTTTTTGTACACAGGAATATCAATACCGGCTTGTAATGCTAGGCTAGCCTTATTGTCGTAAGATACATTATCCAAAGCACCAGGTTTTGCTTTAAAGAAGAAAGTGTAGTTGACGCCAATCCCTGCATAGGGTTTGAAATGGTCTAGCTGCGTAAAGTGATATTGAAAGGTAAGCGTAGGTGGGAGTAACCAAACGCTACCGACATCAACCTCACCAACAGCCGTATTGGTAGCATGCATTTTATGCTTTGTGGTCGCCAAAATTAATTCTGCTGCAAAGTTATCAGTAAAAAAATACGAAAAATCAATTTCAGGCACAAAGGTATTCGTGACATGAACGGTGCCCCCAATCGGCGTGATGCTACTTTTCTCTGCAGGGATGACACCAACCCCTCTAACTCTGATTAGCCAGGAACCATTAGACTCAACACAATATGCGTAGGCTGAGTTCACCGATAAAAGGCCGATAAGGCCAGCGAGTACTATTTTTTTCATAATTAACCCTTTTTATTATTATCTATGCAACAGCATTTAGTTTAGTGGGTGTAATCCAGTCTTTGGCAACTAAAAACTCACGATAGAGCGCTTCTTCACTTGAACCTGATTCAGGCTGCCAATCGTACTGCCAATCTGCTTGTGGCGGCATTGACATCAGAATTGATTCAACGGCTCCACCTGATTGTAAGCCAAACAAGGTACCACGATCATATAATAAATTAAATTCAACGTACCGACCACGTCGATATCTTTGAAAAGCTTTTTCTCTGTCACCGTATAAGATTGATTTACGTTTAGCAACAATTGGCAGATAAGCTCTTAGAAAAAGATCCCCAATTTCTTGGGTAAACGCGAATGATTTTAAAAATCCCCATTTGTATAAATCATCAAAAAACAGTCCACCAATTCCTCTTGGTTCTTTGCGATGAGGCAAGTAGAAGTAATTGTCACAATCTCTCTTATATCGATCATATACCTTGTGACCATATTTTTTGCACGCATCATAAGCCACTTGATGCCAATGAGAGCAGTCTTCGTGAAAACCATAATAAGGTGTCAGATCAAGTCCGCCGCCAAACCACCAAACAGGATCTACCCCTTCTTTGCTAGCCATAAAAAAACGTACGTTAGCATGTGAAGTTGGCACATAAGGATTATGCGGATGAATAACCAGAGAAACGCCAGTAGCTTCAAATTCCCAACCTTTCAGATAGGGACGTTCTGCCGTGGCAGATTTCGGTAGAGTTTTGCCTTTGACATGCGAAAAATTAACACCCGCCTTTTCAAAAACAGCTCCATTGGTTAGAACTCTAGTGCATCCACCGCCACCTTCTTTGTGTTGCCAGGATTTCTCATGGAAATCCTCTTTACCATCCTCGCTGCTTAATCCTTTGCAGATGATATCCTGTAAATTGATAAAATATTCTTTAACATCTTTGAGGTTTGGTTTATTCATATTAACCCTCCAGTCACTTTTACAAATTGATTGTTTATGAGTTAATTGTTGCAAAATAGTAGTTAAAAACAACGCTTGAATGCCAGTAACATGATCTAGATCAAGAATGATGAATAAAGTGGATAAGTGGATTGAGCAGTCGAAGACGTAATGCTAGCCTAACTAAATTAAGGACATTGGAGAAGCAAGCGTGATAATAAGCACTAAAAAGTCGGGCCTAACCATTTTGCAGCGATTAATCCTGATAGCTTTACTAGGGATTGTGATAACCATAGTAACAGCCTACTAACTTAGAAAATCGGGATTTTATTGGTGGAACTCATTACAAAAAAGGCCAAATTTGCTAAAGTAAATGCTAATTGTGAATACAAGTATTGGCGCTAAAGTTATGGCAACTCATGAACAAAATTGTGCTAATTGTCGATTGGCAACATACTGCTTTCCACCAGGGCTAAATGAGTCTCATTTGCATCTATTAGATAATTTGGTAGATAAGCAAAAGCTTTACCATCGTGGCGACTTTATTTATAAATCCCGAGAGCACTTTAGCCATATTTATATTATTCGCTCAGGAACTGTTAAAACGTATAAGGAAAACACCCAGGGTGATGTGGCAATAACGGGCTTTTGCTACCCCGGTGAAATTCTCGGTTTTAATGCAATTGCAGCTAATCAATACCAAGAAAATGCTGTAGTGCTAGATACCGTTTCAGTTTGCGCACTACGCTATAATGAGTTAGAAGCGCTCTCGAGGGAGTTCCCTTGCTTTCAGAAGCAATTAGTAAATCTTATGAGTGAGAAATTATCAACACATACAGTGATGAATTTCTCAAGCTCTGCGGAATCTAAAGTTGCCTATTTTTTGATCTCCATTTCTACCAAAATGAAGAATTATGGAACAACAGGTTTAAATTTTCATTTAAGCATGAGTCGAGAAGATATTGCTAAACATTTAGGATTAGCGAGTGAAACGGTTAGTCGCATTTTGTCGAAATTTCAATTAAATCATCTTGTTGAATTCTCCAAAAAATCAGTGATTCTCAAAGATCTCTTCCGTCTTCAAGCTTTAGCCGCCCAGGCAGTTTAAGCATTTACCTTTATAATCAGTAATATTGATCTACATCAAGGAATCGACTGAATTCTTATGCTAATGTTAGTTTAATCTAAATGTTAGATAAGGTTGTTCAATGCTAGGTATTATTAAACTTTCGCTTTGGGGATATGTTGCGGTTACGTTTGTTTTAACACACATTACGGTATTATGTGTGACAATCTATTTACACCGGTTTCAGGCGCATAGAGCGGTAACCTTACACCCCGTGATTAGTCATTTTTGCCGATTATGGTTATGGCTAACAACGGGCATAGTTACTAAAGCGTGGACCGCTATACATCGCAAACATCACGCTAAATGCGAGACCAAAGATGATCCCCATAGCCCACAAATTGCTGGGCTAAAAAAAGTACTATGGCAGGGTGCAGAATTATACCGAGTTGAAGCAAAAAATGCTGAAACGTTAGAACGATACGGGCATGGCACACCCGATGATTGGCTTGAAAAAAATATCTATACACCACATTCAAATAAAGGATATTTTATTACCCTCGTTATTGATCTTATATTATTTGGTGCACCAGGTATCACTATCTGGGCAATACAAATGCTTACAATCCCTCTATTAGCTGCCGGAATAGTTAATGGAGTAGGACATTATTTTGGTTATCGTAATTTTCCTTCCCAGGATGCATCAACCAATCTATTTCCAATCGGAATTCTAATTGGTGGTGAAGAACTGCATAATAATCACCATGCTTATCCTGCCTCAGCGCGTTTTTCAGCAAAATGGTGGGAGCTTGATATTGGCTGGCTGTATATTAAATTATTGTCTTTATTAGGTTTAGCAAAAATAAACCGAACGATACCAAAAGTAACGATCAATAAGCATAAAAAGCGCATTGATCTTGACACTTTAAGGGCGATGTTTCAAAACCGCTATCCGTTACTGATCAAATATTACAGAATGGTTGAACAGCCTTTAAAATCGTTACCATTGGCTTTTGAAGATAGTCAGTATGTCACAAGTATGAAAAGTAAATTACTCGCACTATGGACGATGACGACAAGGTCAAACAACGAACTGCTAGAGTACTTGCATGAATGGTGTAAACAAGCAGAAGATTCCAATGTTCAACCCTTAAAGGAATTTGTGAACTATGTTAGGACCTACTCATTGTAAAATATGTACTATTCAAGTGGTTAACTTGTTTTGACAAGTTAACCTAAATAGCTTTTGCCTCATGAACTTGAGTTATGGATGTTTATGATCCAAGATGTGCCAATTTACAATAATAGGCAGTATCATGAATCTTTATAGAAAATCTAAAACAAGAATTGCTCAAGAAGATATCACACAATGGCTGATTGACCTTCGTGGTTATCCCTTCAATCCTGCATCCGGTTTTGATGTGACTGCTATTTTTTGTAGCCAGGTACCCAATGATGATAACTATTATTACTTTGCGGGTGTCAATGTAGAGAATAGTGATCATCGACTTAGTACACATGCTGAAGAGGCTTGCATTGCCTCAATGGTAACTGCATTTGGAAAGAACGCAGACATTGTTGAAGGTTGGGTGATGGGCGCACCTAAAGCGCTGAAGCCAGGCAGCAGTGACCCCCTTGCTAATAATAAAGTTTCTTGCTGTGGTAAATGCCGGCAACAAATTGTGGGCTTAGCTGATGCTTCAGTAAAAATACATTCAGTTTCTTTAAATGGCGAGATTGAATCAACAACAGTTAAAGATTTCTTACCTAATCCATTTAGTTTTAGGCAGTTTATTGCTGAATTAATCGATAAGTTAACAACAACAGTGGCACAAGCGTTTGGAACTGCAGAGCAATCTCTGACTCAATTACCTTTGGAAATGAAATCATTCGAATATCAGTTAATTCGTTCACAGGAATTATCCGAACGTGACATATTTGAATGGTTGACGAAGCTTGAATCTGTTGATTATGCAAGTCAGTCAAGTCATGCCGCTGTGCTGAAGCTATCAAATGGTAGTTATGTAGCAGGTGTTAATATTGAAGAAGCGGCATTTGTAAGTATTAACCCTATACAGAGCGCGATCGCCACTGCCAGTACCGCTTTTAAAGAAGTGGAAGTCATAGAAGTGTGGACCTACTCAAAGCATAAACAATCGTTCTCAGCAGCTATGTCGAAACCGAATTTAACTAACGATCAAGATGATAAGTCCGTTTCGACTGCTTTTAGACAATTAACTAGTGCAATTCCGTATATTGATGAGACATTTACTGCATTGCCGCTTTCTGCTATTCAGGTTTTGGGACAGTTTGCGCCCAATACAATCAAGATCAACATGTTTAATGCAGCAGGTAAAACAAAAGCGATAACCATGCATGAAAGTGCGAGGGAATTTCCAGCGTACCACCGACCCAATATTGTGAAACCCAGAGCCTTGCCATCTGAAGTATCATATTTTTTAGAGGTGACGCCTTCACCTGTGTTTAAGAACTAGAAATAACGCTTAGGAGCAAGTATAAGCTTGCTCCTATCTAGAAATGGGATTCCTCAGAAAACGACTTTAGCTGTACCATCATCAACTCGCAAAGTGAAACCGTTGGTCATCGCTGCTCGTTCACTTGAGACATAAACAATTAAATTGGCTACTACTTCTGGTTGAGCAAAACGTTACATAATCGAGGCGCGTTAGTCGTTAAAATTCTAAAAATAGCCTTACTGCCATTCAGAGCAGAGTCCTGGAGAATTAAATAATGTATCTATATATCCTTTGCAAGCATTAACAACATCATCACGTGTTGCATTGGCTGAGGCTTCACCTTTAGCTCCTTGGGTAGGTGGTCCCAGCACGCCTTGTGGTCCTGAAGTTCTCAACACAGAGCAATTGACATCTAGCTTTCCCGCGTTACCGACAGTAGTGAACATTTCAAAACTGCCTTCCTGTGTTTCAAGAATGAGTATCTCCTTATTCCAGACGTCTTTCTTACACTTTGGTGAAGTTAAAGTATTTGTTAAAGGAAGTAGTAAATTACCCTTCTCCCAAAATGTTGAGCATGCGCAACTTCCATTTTGAGTTTCTTGTGGCCGCTCATCCAATAGCATATCTTGGGCCATCACAGGTCCTATTAAAGAATTAACCCCCAAAATAAGGTATGTTATGAAAACACTTTTATGCATTACCTATTCTCTATAAAATTAACTGACATTAATTTTATAGCACATTAAAAGGGTATTCTGTCAATCAACTAGTACAAGCTGTGGCTTTGAAAAATTCAACGCTTAATCCGTAGTTCAACGCCAAGAAAATAGGTAGGACACCCAAATTTGTTATCTAGTGTTATCCGGTGTATTCCAGGACATCCAATCAGAGTATTTGATAAAAGTGCGTTAATGGTTTATAGCCTGCATAATGCAGCATATGATGTCGCAGTATGACTACGCCACGATCAAATCAAATAGATCTCAATTCGACGCCTTGTTAGATGAAGGTGTGGTGCTTAGTGCAATGGTTTACGTTGATCTAAACCCTATCCGGGCTAAAACAGCGTCTACTCTAGAAGGATCCAATTTTACATCCATACAGGATAGGCTTATAACATTAGCTAAAGAATTGAAAATCAAAAAGTCGATTGAAAAAGCTCAACAGCCTAAGCATCTCATGCCCTTTATTAATTCTAGAAATGATACTTCTTTAGCAATTGGTTTCAAGTTTAAGGATTATATATCATTGATTGATGAAACAGGACGAATGCTAAGAGACGGAAAAAGAGAAGTCATTCCAAATCATGTGAAACCTATTTTAACCAAGCTCGAGCTTAATCCAAGAGAATGGATGTCGATGGTTAATAATTTACAAAATCAGTTTTCTTACGCAATCGGTCATTGCAGCGCATTATTAGCTTTTCATCGTGGAACGTTCAAACATGGCCCCAAGGGCTATAGCACTTCAAAACATTACTATGCTCAAACAGTATAGATTCAATTAGCGAATTTTACTTAAACTCATAAAATAGAATCTAAAATCAATATGCAATGAACCTGTTCAATGCATATGGCTACAAATATATTAAAAATGCTTGAGAATAATTCCTGAATTTCCTTAAACTGGATATATGGATGTCCTATTTTAATACTATTTTAATATAAGTTACAGCAAACGGGTGTCCTCTTTAGGGTTTTCCTCAGAAAACAACTTTTGCAGTACCACCATCAACTCGCAGTGCAGAACCATTGGTCATCGATGCACGTTCACTGGCAACATAAACAATTAAATTAGCGACTTCTTCAGGTTGTGCGAAGCGTTGCGCAATCGAACTTGGGCGCGCTTCTTTAAACATATCTTTTTCAGATATCCCCAGTTTTTTGACAAATACTTCAACGCCATCAGAAAGTGTTGGGCCAGGCAGCACTGAATTCACGGTAACATTGGTGCCACGGCATAACTCGGCAGCGCCACGTGATACGGCAAGCTGCGCTGTTTTAGACATGCCATAATGGATCATTTCAACAGGGATACAGATCCCAGATTCGCTTGATATAAAAATAACGCGACCCCAATTCTGTTTAATCATTAAGGGTAAATAATGCTGAGTGAGTCTAGCGCCGCTTAACACATTCACTTCAAAAAATTGTAACCAAGATTCTCGACTGATTTCCGCGAAATTCTCTGGCTTAAAGATACCCGCGTTATTAATTAGAATATCCACTTGTGGTAGCGCTTTAATAACGGTATCAATGCCAGCTTCCGTGCCAACATCTGCGACAATCCCTTGTACTTTATCTTGCGTAAATTCAGATTCTAACGGCTTTAGTGCAGCGTCAAGCGATTGCTGAGAACGCGCGTTGATGGCAACTTTAGCCCCTTCTTTTAAGAAAAGACGTGCCGTGGCAAGGCCAATTCCTTTACTAGAGCCAGTAATTAATACAGTTTTCTCTTTTAAGCCTAAATCCATGATCTTGTCCTCGTGTGATTCATCATTAAATATAGCTTGGGATTCAGCTATGATTATGAACTAATATCATCTTTTGAGAAATTAAAATGGACAAAAATCCAGCAGATGAAATTGCGATAACGGCAATGATGAAGCGCTTTGCTGAACAGAGATTGCCAAGAGCCATGCAATTAAAGAAAAAGGTTTCTGAAGGTGGCACTTTAAATGACACTGAAATGATGTTTTTAGAAACTGTTTTTAATGATGCGAAATATGTATTGCCATTTTCTGACAAGTATCCTGAATACCAAGAATTGGTTACCAAAGCGATTGATATCTACACCGAAATTACCCAACAAGCTTTGAATAATGAGAAAAATCAGCAAAAAGGTGAATGATTATGGACCAAAACCTTTTGAAAGGTAAAAAAGCACTCATCGTTGGTATTGCGAATGATAATTCTATTGCTTTTGGTTGTGCAAAAATGCTTAAAAAGGCAGGTGCTGATCTAGCTATTACTTATTTGAATGAGAAAGCAAAGCCCTTTGTCGATAAAATCGCCGATGAGCTCAAACCCAGTATATATATGCCATGCGATGTGACTTCAACTCATGATGTAACCAATCTTTTTAACGAAGTTAGATCGCAATGGCAAGAAATGGACATTCTGATTCATTCTATTGCATTTGCGCCCAAGAAAGATCTACAAGGTCCGGTTGTTGAATGCTCTAAAGAAGGCTTTTTATTAGCCATGGAGATTTCATGTTATTCCTTTATACAGATGGCAAACCTTGCAAAACCGCTTATGAAAAAGGGAGGCACCTTATTTGCGATGAGTTTTCACGGTGCTCAACAGGTTATTGAGCATTATAATGTCATGGGGCCCGTTAAATCTGCACTTGAAAGCACTGTGCGTTACATGGCATTTGAATTAGGATCTCAAAAAATTAGGGTGATAGCAATATCACCAGGGCCGGTAAAAACTCGAGCTGCTTCTGGCTTAGAAGCATTTGATACGTTATTACAACGTGCCGAGCAAGAATCACCCTTGAAGTCGGTAGTCGATATTGTGGATGTGGGTGCGATGGTAACCTATCTTTCAAGCGATTATGCAAAGCATATTACAGGTGACACTATCTATATTGATGCAGGTTTTCATTTGCTCGGTTAA
>CAZCXZ010000108.1:0-3068 GCA_964502705.1 Uncultured Candidatus Berkiella sp.
CGACATTTATTGAAATGCATGATGCAATGAACTGGTTCTTTACGCAATCAAATCATGATAATTACCTTTTTGAAGATCATTCAAGACAAGATAGCGATCTGGAATTTAATGGGATCCAGTATTTTCAATTGAGCCAAGTTTTGGGATCTTCTGACAGCGGTGTTAATGCTATTGAAAATTCACAGCTAGTGAGCGTTCTATTTGGAATTAAGCAAAAAGCACTGGCATTATTTCAAAAACTGCAAGATTTTCTATGTGCCAAGTTAGAAAGCCTTTCCTTAGATGATCCATTAGAAAATCTCATTTTTAATGATCCATCAGATAGAAAAACAGAATGTTATACCACAACGATTAAGGATGCTAAGGTCAAAGTTCCTGAAGAAAAATCGATTCTAGATTGTCCTGATTTATTGCAATACACTTGTTTATATAGAATTAAGGCCCAAGAGAAGTTGATTAGTCGATATAATGGCTTGCCGGCATTAACGGCAAAAATATAAGATATATTCCTCATTTTGTTATAAAATATTTGCAAAATAACAAAGTGGTGAATAAGTAAATGCACGGATCTAACCCCCAAATCTTTGGCTGGCAGTTTGAAGATAGTTACCTCAAGTTGCCAAGCCCATTCTTTTCTCCTATGCAATTGCAGCCAGTCGCTAAGCCTGAAGTTGCAATATTCAATCACCTCTTAGCGGACAGCTTAGGCCTTAGTGGCTATGAAAGTGATCAAACGGCTTGGGCGTTGATGTTAAGCGGTAGTCAAATGCTACCGAATAGCAAGCCTAGCGCATTAGCTTATGCAGGACATCAGTTTGCGCATTTCACGATGCTGGGTGATGGCAGAGCTTTGTGGTTAGGCGAACATATTACCCCACAAAAGCAGTGCTTCGATATTCAACTAAAGGGATCAGGCCCAACCCCTTATGCAAGGCGCGGCGATGGTCGAGCAACGCTTGGCCCTATGTTGCGTGAATATTTAATAAGCGAAGCCATGCATGCATTTAGAATACCAACCACCCGTAGCTTAGCCGTAGTAAGCACGGGTGAAAGTGTTTATCGCGGCTCAATGCAACCAGGTGCAGTGCTAACGCGTGTCGCATCTAGCCATATCAGGGTGGGAACTTTTGAATATGCAGCAAGCCTTGCTGATCCTGCTGCGTTAAAAGCATTGTTGGACTATACGGTTAAAAGACATGTACCAACTGAATTGCAAGAAATCGGCGCCGCAATTGCACTACTGGAACACGTTAAGCAAACACAGGTTGCTTTAATTTGCGAATGGATGCGCGTAGGGTTTATTCATGGCGTGATGAATACAGATAATATGGCATTAAGTGGTGAAACCATTGACTATGGGCCATGTGCTTTTATGGATCACTATCATCCTAACACGGTGTTTAGTTCTATCGATCAGCAAGGTCGCTATGCTTTTTCAAATCAACCCTGGATTGCACAATGGAATTTTACGCGTTTAGTAGAATGCCTATTGCCACTCATTCATACGGATGAAAAAGAGGCCATGAAAGTAGCTGAGCAACAAGTGGTCCATTTTGCAGAACTATTCCAAACCGAATGGTTAAACATGATGCGAGCTAAACTAGGACTTGTGAACAAAGAAGCAGACGATCTTAAACTGGCGCATGATTTGCTCGTGTTAATGCAGCAGCACGAATATGATTATACGAATACCTTTAGAGCGCTATCAGAGCAACAAAATCCTCTCAACGCAGCACATCAAGGCGCTAAAGAATGGTATGAGGGGTGGCAAGCACGCATTTTACGCCAACCCATTTCTTTGCAAGCATCAAGTGAACTCATGTGTCGCAAAAACCCTGCGCTTATTCCGCGTAACCATCAAGTAGACAAAGCATTGGCTGATGCAAGCAGGGCAGATTTTAGTGCTTTTAAAAGGTGCTTAAAGGCTTACCAGAAACCGTATGATAATTTGCCTGAATATGCGGATTTGAAGCAGCCACCCACTGCAAAAGAAAGAATACTTGAAACATTTTGCGGCACCTAACAAAGCTTTATGGAATATAATTTATAATCTTTAAGCAAAAGCGAGTTTAATAATTCTAAAAAATGAGGAGTAGCTATGAAAAATTTAAATTTAGCAGAAATCAATCAAGTAGCAGGTGGTAAATGTGCTGAAATTTACGAAGCAGATATTCCATTGAGTTACCTACCGATTGTTGCCAAGCATCTTAAGCTGCTGAACCAGCATAAGTTTGATAGCACCGTCATGTTACAAGAATTGAGTGATGCAGGTCTTGATCCTGCGCAGGTGATGATACATGTTATCGTGGATTGTTACCCAGGGTTATAATCATGCTTTGGGTAAGCTGCTAGAATTTGACCTTCTAGCAGCATCAAACAATACGATATTAAGCGAATTGAATAGCAAGCATGGCTGTGGCAATCGGATTTTTGCTAACTGCAACATGCCCAATCACACCAACGCCAAAATGCTTGAAAGGTGTCCAGAAGAGCTGTCCTTCAACAGGTACGGCAAACTCGGTGCTACCTTCTGTAACGGTGTATTGTGAATAGTAGTTATAGTTACTGTATCGAATGTATTGTTTTTCGTAACGGGATGCGCCAACACCTGTCGCTGCTGACCAGTACCAGCTAGGGCGTTTGCTTCTGTAACCTAACAATAAGCCCACTTCGCGTGCTTCTTCATTACGATAGTAACCATGGTTTTTATCAATGCTTGTCCACTCTAACGTCATGAATAAGTTCTCGGTGATCATGCCGTTGAAACCTAAATGTGCAGCAAGTTCACCGTCAATATCGCTATCGTAATTATTTGATACGGTACCAACACCTAAACCAAAGTTCAGCCACCATTGACGAGTGTGATCACAATCGTTGTTGCTATGAGCAAATAAAACCGTTGACTGAAGTAAAAGCGCGAAAAAACCAATCTTTATGTACTGCATATGACAAATATCCTTATGAAATCAGGGCGTAGAATAAACTGAATTCGACACATGTCAATAGTTGAAAAATCTATAGGCGGCTAGCTTAAAAGTAGCCGCCATGGTGTGTCAGCGTAGTACCGG
>CAZCXZ010000108.1:3078-11569 GCA_964502705.1 Uncultured Candidatus Berkiella sp.
TTTGAATGTGGTTGAGGAACCATCGGTTGAGAAGTAACAGCTTCCACTTGGCTACGATTATGCTGCCGAGATGCTGTAAAACCAGGTGCGAAAGTTTTGGCAGGAGGAGCAATAGGGGAGGCATGCTCATTTAAGAAATACTGATAATGGTCTGATAGCGATTTGTTTCCGCTAATACGCGCAAGAGCCGTTAAGTAGGTATTCTTTGCCAGTTCAAACATCTGGCTTGCTTCATCGAGCCGACCTTGAAATTTACAATCGACTTCTCGTCGCTCATAGATGCGTGCTAACGCAATATATGGTGATGCCCAATTGGGAACATTTTTGATCACGGTTTGTAATAAGGGAATGGCACCTTCGGGCTGCTGCAAACCGATTTGCGCACGGGCCTGGCCATAGAGGCACCCATTAAAGGTTTGAGGGTCGTCTTTGAAATGCTTCCCCAGATCTACGAAGTAGTGGTAAGCCTCGACAAACTTTCTAGAATTTAAATAATCATAACCGGCGCGAAGATCTCGCATAGCAAACCTTGTAAAACTACAAATGGACAATGAGTTTAACAAAGCCGTGTACTATCAACAATCACCCCCTAAACAATAAAGTGGCAAGGCTATAATCATGTTGGTCGCCAAACATGCATTTAGTCGCTTTCGAAATTGCGTATGTCAAATTACTTAACTATTAATTAATTTCAATATCCAAACTATTCAATAAGTTCATCACATCGGGCAGCGTAAACTTGGCGTGCTTGATCTCATTAAAATAAATATTAATGTTGTAGTTAACGGCGTCAGAAAAATTGGCTTCGGTTAAGTTGGTTTTGTTAAACAGACTATTATGGAAATCAGTACTTGAAAAATCGGCATGCGAACAATCGGCTTCTTGAAAGTCGACATCATGAGCTTTGCAGTTAATCATTTTAATTTCACTTATCGACAATCCAAAAAAAGTCGAATCATTTAAAATACATTCCTTAAATGAGAAAGGGCTCTTTAGTTTAAGCCGCGACCAAGCAGCAGCAGTCCAGTTGATGCCAATAGCCTTACAAGACTCAAACTCAACATCAGTAAAAGAGCAGCCATTCACTTTAAGTAAGCTTAAATTGCAATCGGTAAAAGTACATTCGTAAAACTTACAGTTTTTAAATTGGACATCACTCAGATTACATTTGATAAATAGGCAATTGTCGAATTCTCTATCTTCAAAAACGGATGCTGGTAGATCGAGGTCTTTAAAATGCTGATTGATATAAAAAGGTTTATCAGGAAATGTATTCATGCGAACACCTTAAAGAATGAATCTAAGGCTAGTTTAGCAATTTAAAAATTACAAATAAAGCTAAGTTTGCTTTTTAGTATGGTTATCATCACATCTAATGAAAATACAATTTCACTTTTCAATGTCATCGAAAATCGTATTTGTATTATTGTGTAAATAGTTTTTATTTGTAACGATGTTCTTTCCAGTTTTAGATTCTAAATCTTTACGTGCGCTTTGTTTGCCTACTTCACGATTTTTCCATTCGTTTGTTAATTCAGCGCGAACTTGGATCCCTCGCATTCTCTTTTCAATCCAAGCATCTGAGTAACCCTTAGCTTTATAAAGATCGCGCGCGCGTTGAGAAGCTTGTTCTGGATCTTCAATTTCTTGAATTCTTTCATAACCGACTTTGGCTAACCAACGTTTAAACGGTTCTGCTTTAGGAGAAGGAATCGACTGGATAATCCGAAAGAGTCCTTCCGTGTTAGAGCAATCTGTTTTATAAAATTTTCCATCACTAGAAAGTAGCTTGAGTTGTACGATTTTTTCGTACAACTCAGAAAAACCTTCATTTTCAATAAGCGGAATATTTGAAAATAGTACGGAAATTAATTATCATTTGCAATATGAATAATTAACAAGCTAATCATTCCAATGGAGAATTCATAATGAAGTTTAAAGTAAGCATCAGTCTTGTTATTTGCCTATTGCTCTTATTCAATGTGGGGTGCTCTAAACCTCAAAGCACACTCCCAGAAGGCTTTGTATTTTTAAACGATGTTGATCCAATGATCATCGAAAACGTTCGATACGCAACCGATGAAAATTTTTTAGGGCGGGTTGTGCCAGGCTACAATACCAAGCGAATCGTTGTTACAAAAGCTGCAGCGAATGCCTTAAAAGCTGCCCATGAAGATTTAAAAAAGCAAGGGTACACGTTAGTCGTCTATGATGCTTATCGACCCCAACGATCAGTCGATGCATTTGTGAAATGGGCCGAAGACATGAACGACCTTGCCGCCAAAAGCAAATACTATCCGACGATTGATAAAAAAGATTTATTCAAACTCGATTATATTGCTGCCAAATCAAGTCATACGCGGGGCAGTACTTTTGATCTAACGATTATTAAAACAGGTCAAGCTCTAAAGAATATCAATCTGTCACACCGACCTTTGGTTTCAGGCGAATCCATCCCCTTCTTGGATGATAATACCGTTGATATGGGTTCAAGTTTTGATTTGTTTCATCCAGCCTCGCATCACGATTCTCCCTTAGTGGATGCGCAGTACACGAAAAATCGTAATATGTTGCGAGAAACCCTAAAAAAGCAGGGCTTTAAAGAATATAAAGAAGAGTGGTGGCATTATACATTAATGGATGAACCCTACCCCGATACCTATTATGATTTTGTGATTTAATAGAGACAAAAAATAGCAGGCAAGTACTGCTATTTCATCATAAGCATTTTCGGGGAAGGTGTGGCATTTTGTGCCTGATTTTCAGATAGCGGCGCATTAGTCAAAACATGCAGGCAATCGATAGCGGATTGTAAATTAGTCTTTAAGCCGTTCCAGGTATCAAGATATTGTGCCGCGATAGCGAGCAATGAATGATGAGTAACAAGGCCTTTTAGGGCCTGGAGAAGACGCTTAATATCGTAATGTTGATGGTGGTTTTTTGAGCCATTCTCCGGGATGAAGGATGAATCGCCAAAATCAATTAAATGCGCTTGCCAAGTGAGAGGATCAATCAATACATTTTTATCGTGTACATCGCCATGATTAATATGTTGATTTATCAATTGTTGCATGGCTACAAGCGTAGAAAGCAATAGTCTTGCTTGTTCATTAAGCGATAAAGTTTGATCATTATTATTGCATAGTTTTCTGAAATCATGGAGCGTCACACCCGGTAAACGTTTCATAAAGAGGTATGATACTTCTGTGCCATCCTTCATTTTTTTAAGACGTATTCCTTCAAAAAGATTAAGCTTTTTTAAGATAGCAGCTTCTTCTAAGGCTTTCTCATCACCATCGGTTGATCGCTTCATGATGCAAAAAGACTTATTCGATAAATTCTGAGCAATACGCACGCGTCCGCTTCCACCTTTGGCCAATTTCTCATGATGAACAGCAAAGCGCGTGTTATGGGTGTCTTGAATGATTCGTTTAGACAATAAAGTGCCAGAAGCATCTACCGCGCTTTGGGCGCGATGCAGGATGCGATAGGCTTCGTGCTCGGCTAAAATGTGTTTCCAACGTTCAGCGAAATCAAGCGTGGGTTGTGGAGAAAGCGCAGCATTGGTGCCTTTAACTTGCTGAAAATGTGGGGTAAAAGTGGAATTACGGTTGACGAGTTTAAGAGGCACTGTCTGCTTCTTGGCTTTTTTTCCCATTCTAGTAACCCATATGTTGCAAGTTAGATAAATTGTTTCACATGTTAAGTTGTTTATCTGAAAATATCAAATGATTTCGCCCCTTGACCGTTATAAATAAGAGGGAATAACATTCTGCAATCAATTTAGTGGGGTGTCTGTGAAGCCATTTTTTCAAAGTAAGTTTCAAGAGTTTTTATTTATTGCGATCATTTTAATGGCTTTAGTTGCCTTTTATATTGAGACCGATATTTACACGCCTAGCTTTCCTGCATTGGTTGATTACTTTGCAACCAGTGAAGATGCAATACAATTATTACTCAGTGTGAATTTTTTAGGGTTATGCATATCAAGTTTATTCTTTGGGCCCGCTTCGGATGCATATGGTCGAAAACCTATTCTATGCGTCGGCTTATTTATTTTTATGATTAGCAGTCTTGGTTGTGCATTAACCGATTCATTTAATTGGATGGTATTTTGCCGTTTGCTGCAAGGCCTAGGTTGCGGTTCCATTGTGAGTGCGGGTCTTGCGATGTTTTTCGATGTGTTTAAGCCTGAAAAATCGGCTCGGCTGGTTTCAATTTGTAATGGTACCTTGGGTGGACTAATGGCGCTGGCTCCAATTTTGGGTAATTGGATCAGTTTGAAGTTAGGGTGGCGAGCAAATTTTTATTTGATTGCATCGCTCGCAACGCTGTCTTTTGTTTGTTATGTCTTTTATATGAAGGAAACATTGCCGCATGAAAAGCGCATGCCCTTAAGTCTTAGAACGGTGCTTAAAAACTATTGGCGACTGCTCTGCAATTTTCCATTCATGGCACATAATTTGATTTGGTGTGTTATGTTCAGCGTGGTATTGGTATTTATTGCTAATTTATCTTTGATCTTTGTTGATTACTTACAAGTATCTAAAGAAGAATTTGGTTACTACCAAGCAGGTATCATGGGGGCGTTCTTTTTAGGAAGCATTAGCGGTGCACATTTTATTAAAAAGCTCGGCATGTACAATACGAAAATGATAGGAAATGTACTGTTTCTGATTGGCATTATCAATTTGGCACTGTTATCTTTTATGGGGGTTGAGTCACCCTTAGCGCTTATCATTGCTATGTCTATGACCAGCTTAGGTTGTGCGCTTGCCGTAACGATTAGCTTTACCTATGGCATGAGCTTTGTTGATGCTAGTCTCAATGGCTCAGCAATGTCTTTAACGCAATCGTTACGGTTGCTCTTTTCATCAGGCATGATTTGGATTGCGGCACATAATTTTGATGGCAGTACACAGCCTATGAGTGTGTTAGCAGTTGGATCTACTGTCATCTGCTTTGTGTTGTATGTATTATTACATAAACGCAAAATGCACGTGATAGCAGAAGCTAATTCCTAAATCGTGTTCGCAGGCTTTCATCAATATTTGATTGATGAGCAAAATAATGAATTGCTTGCACGGAAGGCGCCAATGGGGTGGGATATAGTGATCTCACCTCTTCGATCAGATCCATAATATGGCTGTTAGGTAAAACGCTGTTTAAAGAGGCGAGATACCTCAGTCGTCTATCATCAGGCCATCGGATAAAGTCTAACGCATACTGGTTTCTGGTGCCATCTGCTCTTGGTTGAAAACCCATCTGTTCGTAAAAAGGAATGGCATTGTCTGTAGAGGTTAAACGGATCATGGAGCAATAATAGAGTAATGCAACATTGACTGCGCAGTGCATTAAGAGTTTGCCCAGGCTTTTCTTTTGTAATTGTCGATCAATTTGGATCAGCTGCAGGTGACAGTGGCGACTACGGAGATCAATTGTGAAATAGACCGCCCCTAAAATGATTTGGGTGTTTTTATGCGTCAGCACTAGGCAGCGATTAACAAGGTCAGGATCATGCTGAATATCAACGCCGTTTTCCATATCGGGTAAGGAATGATAGGTATGAAACAATGGTAAGCGATGCACCTGGCAATAATGTTGATCACGATGTTGGCTTAAAGGCGTTATGTCTGCTAAGTAGGGTTGCGCTTGGCCTTGGTAACGATGAATCGCAATTTGTGAAGCAAGGTTAAATCTGGCCAATAATTGTGCAATATGATCATCGATTAGTTTTTCAGAAGGTACCCAATGTTCCAAAGAGCCAAATCGTTCATAAGCATTCGTTGAGAATGCACGTGATTGTGCTGAAATACGCTGATATTCAAAAGCCGGAGTGATGCATAGCATGGAAGTTCGAGATTGATGTAAGGCAGTCGGAGGTAGAATGCGCATTAGACCTTTTGGCATCATTAAATTTGCTAAAGGTGCATTACGACCGATTATCGATTTAAAAAGCCGTCCTATCATGGTTGACTGCCGAAATATATTAAAATGACGGTCATGTTAGCAAAGTATCAAAAGGGCATCAACATGATGCCCTACACAGATTTGTATCAAAATGGCACAATTTTATTAACAAAGAAGCTGTATTAAGAGAATGCTTACTTGTTTAAGAGGTATTCAGTTATATCAGAGGCAATACTAATTATTTGATGTAATTTACCTGCGTCATCTTTAAGGCAAATAGTTTTATTATAAATATTCCGTATTGTACCTTTGGGGTGTTTGATTCGATATTCTAATGATGAATCTTCCGCATTTTCTACAATGTTCTTGAAAAATGATTTTACCTTTATTTTGTCTTCCTCAACCACCCAGTCTTGCCAAGCGAGGGGGTCTTTATAAAAAAGATTAGACGATTGTTCCCAAACTGCATCATCTCTAGGATTAATATAAATAATTCTGTCTGAATTTGAGGAAGTGCGCCAAAAAACATCATCAATATTTTCAGCTAATTGGCGTAAAGCCACTTTGTTTTTATAAAGTTCAGCATTAGCGTTTTGAAGTTTGATTATTTCAGACTGTAGCTGTAAACCTTGTTGTTTAATCAGAGTGGAAAACTCAATATTTTCAAATGACATAGCAAAGCTTCTAGCATGTGTATCGATTAAGTGTATATCGAGATCGTTAAAAGGTTGATGGTCAGCTTTGCTGAGAAGGTATGCAAAACCATAGACTTGATTTTGAGTTAATAATGGTGCTAAAAGCATATCAGAGAACTGTTCTTGATGCCATTGCATGGTGAGCTGCGAAGCCTGTGAATGGATAAAAGCACTTTGATGCTGACATATGCTATGTATGAAATCAGCATCAAAAGCTTCGCTGTTAAATGTTAATTTTTTGTTGCTAGATGTTACCACATGACCTATTTTCTTATCAGGATCTAAGCTTACAGCAACAGCATGTTCAGCATTGGTTAATTGTTGGGCCCTTAGACAAAAAGACTGTAGTAGCATTTCTGTGTTATTTTCACCAACCTTTTCATGAGCAGGGCCAATTAATGAAGTTAAGTGAACATAAATCCTTTTGTATTCACATAATTCAGCTAGCAAATTGTCAAGTAACATTGATTTTTTGATAAAGAGATCGGCGTTAGTCGTTTGTAGCAACCTTGTTAGAATAGTGATTTTTTCAGATATATCCTGAAACTTTTCCCAATGTTTTGCTAAATTGAGCTGCGAATGTTTTAAAGATATCTTTTCATCAGTCTTTGAAGTAGACATGAAGTATTCCCTTTTGCTTATATTTAATGTGTATATACACTACAAGTGTTCAGGATTCAAATAAGCGAACACTTCAAAGGTGGTTGCTGGATGGATTTTCAGTTTATGAAGGGGGTTTGATGTGCTGTGAAATTTTAATAAATCCGAATCTGCTGTTTCAAAAAATATTTCCGCACTCTACTTTTTGATAGCTTTGACTTCCCATGCAAAATAGGGATAACAAATTTTTGTTGTGGGCTGTTCTGTTACTTCGGCAAATTTCTCTGTCATACACAGAAAAAAAGGCGTGCGTAACTCGCTCGGAAGCCGCGAGCCATGTACCAATACAGCTTGCACCCAAAGCGCTAATTTTTCATGATTTTCAAATTCAGCCACAATAGCATTCTCTTGGCATTCCAGAACCTCAAACCCAATATGCTCAAGTATTTGTTGATAATCTTCCAAGGTCATATAAGACATATAGGGGCCTTCAGTAAAATCCTCAAAGAAGGGCGCAAACCGTGGGTCATTAATTGCAACCGCTAAACCTTCAACAATCCCCTGATCACGAATTGGCCTGCTCAAATGAAGAAGCGCGGTACCTTGAGGTTTTAGATGATTGTAAAGGCATGTTAGAGCTTGTTCTTGTTCGAAAACCCAATGCAGCACATTAAAGCAAGTAATCAGATCAAATTGATAAGCAATCTTGAAATTGGCTGCGTTACCTTGTTGAAATGATAGATTAGGGAGGTCGCTATAAGCCTGACTAGCAAAATGTATCATGTCTTTTGATAAATCAATACCAATGACTTCGCCGTTTCTTACCTTGGAAGCTATCACGGCACTAACACGCCCGTTACCACAGCCCACATCTAATACAGATTCAGTGCCTTTAAATTGGTATTTTTGCAGCATCGCAAGAGACCAATTAAACTGTGGCTCTGAGTTCGCATTATATAAAATGGGATCCCAGTAACTGTGATTTTTATCACTATCTTCAGTCATAATTACCCAGTCAGTAGCAAGATGCTACTTGCATGAATGTTTAGATTTATTCCTACTATTTCCTAAGTGTAGCGCGGATAAATCAAGTGGTGTTATCGCTCGTCGCAAGCCATCCAATTGTAACAGCGGAACGACGGGAGAACGCTCAGCGGGCATTGCTGCTGTATGGGTGGGTATTGATGTGGGTGCGGGCACTGAAGATGAAGTTGAAGATGAGCTCGATGATGAAGATGGTGAAGGAAGTTCATCTTTAGGCGTGTTGGGTAATGAGCGACTGAGTG
>CAZCXZ010000109.1:0-11481 GCA_964502705.1 Uncultured Candidatus Berkiella sp.
CTTCGCTCGTTCAGCAGCTAATTCTTCTTCGCGCTTATTGTTTTCATCAACTTCTTTTTGTTTATTAGCTAACTCTGCTTCAAGTTCAGCTGCGGTTAACTTGGCAAGCTTGATCTGTTCTTCAGTTTGATTATTCGGCATCATTAAACTCCAACTACTAATTTGCTTAACAAAGACAAGTGTTTTAACTCGACTGTTGGATGCTATCCACTTTTTAGCTCATGGTCAAACTTATGAGTTATATTGTTAGTTATTTGTTGGTCGATTTACTTATTAAATTCTATTTCGCTCACCCGCAAGCAGATCTGTTACTCGATGCATTACGATTTTTAATTAGATAAGCGAAATGTGCTAGCAATTTATAGCAAATACACCCTGTTAGAAATTTATCTATTCATTTTCATTAAAAGAACTTTAATAACAAAAGCCGTGTCATAGAATCCAAGACCCATTGATCGTGGTTGTGTAGATACACTGCAAATATCAAATATGAACATAAGCTTGACCACTCTATTGAGGTTGGTATTCTTGCAGCCAATCCCTGATGGTAAGTTGGAGAAAATAAATGGCTTTTTTAAATATTCAAAAAAGCAAAGTAGTGCTTATATTGTTGATGATATTTCAATCGATAGTCACTTTTGCAAAAAGTGATAAGCCCACTTTACATAAACCAGTGAACCCAGAGTACTCAACCAGTATTGATATTATCGATAATACCGTCATTATTAAGGCCATGATTAACGGTAAAGGGCCATATCGATTTTTTCTAGATACAGGCTCATCAGGTAGCTATGTTTCAAATAAAGTAGCAAAAAGTCTTAAGTTGCCTTTTGAATCAACTCGCCAAGTCATGCTTAATGAAACACCCCATGAGTTTAACTATTTCCGAATTCAATCATTAAAAATCGGCAATGCAGAAATTCGGGATTTTAATGTTGGCGTTACGCCTTTGCTCAATATGGTAAATGAAAAGTTTACTAACCCTAAAGACCGAGTTGATGGCGTGATTGGTTTTGATGCATTTCAAGATTTTCTATTCACGCTCAATGTTAATGCTGGCACAATTACGCTAAAGCCTGGGAAATTAAATCCTAGGGATCACAATACATTTGCTTTTGAATATCATGTCCCTGCTCTATGCATTTTGCCTATCACCGTGCGCGATGATCATGGGACAATACGCAAATTCAAGGTGTTAGTTGATACCGGAGAAAATTCACACTCACCTTCTATTACCATGCCCATTTCCATTCACACCATACCCTTTAGCGTAACCTCTAAAAAGAGGATTAACTATGTGCAAATGACCAGAACCGATCCGATGTATCAGTCCAAAATCAAAGGAGAGGCTATTATTGGAAATATCGCTTTTAAAAACCCAATTCTTGTACACCATGATAAACCTTTTGAGGGAATTGAGACCTATGATTACGGATTGATGGGCATGGGTATTATCAAATCACTGATTATTACCTTCGATCAACAATCGTCTTTGGTTAAAATTGAATCATCGGTTAATAATTAGCATATTCACCATGATCTCTCGTGCTCTCCCAGGTATAACCATAACGGTCGTTAGTATCTCTTACACCTTCATCTTCCCTGTCATAGCCGTGCTCACGTCTGTAGCCGTGGGTTTCAGCTGATTCAAAGCGCATCATGGTTAAACCGTCATTCATACTACCAAAGCGCGGATCCACGTCATAACCCACCTTGATGGACTGTAATAGATTATTGACAGGATAGGCGAAGGTTGAAAATGGCGTGATTAATAGTGTGGCTAGTATAACCCCATGGATTTTCATGTCGTTCCCCCTTGGCTCTTTTATGGCCAATATCTTTATTGATGCTTTGAACTGACTGCGTACTAATGAGGCCGTTCGCGGTGGTTCATTGCTAAATTTTCACTCTACATAGGAATGACCTTTAGCTGGGGAATAAGTTCCTTGATTTAAGGTGTATATCAGGCATGAAAAAACCGCTAACAGGCAATTTATGACCAACCGTCGTTACCAACAGACCTGCGGTAACCCTCTAGCAATTTTTATCACAGACACTAATCAGCATCGTTTTTAAAATGTGCTTACTAATATTTTTGTTGATTAAAGAGGTTGCTATGTTAAACAGTCCATCATTAGAAATTCCCTTACTCTCGGAAGAAGAGCTTGCTGAGTTAAACCAAACTTATGCCTTATGCATCGATGAACGAATGTCTACATCATCTGAAAAACCAGCTGGCATTTGCGATGAAAACTTAGACATGTTGTCCGAGGATGCACTTATCAAGCATTTATTGTCACTCAGCATTTCTTACGACGATTTTTCTAAAGCCTATGAAGAGAAAAAATTAGCCGAACCCAGTGAAAGTATCTCAACAAATGACGACATGGATGATTCACCGACAAATTATAGTGACGAATTAAATGAGAGTGCTTATAAAGCTATTGTTGTCGATCTTGCACGTAATAGCGGTGAAATTGAAGCACAAGGCCTGCCTGGATATAATAGTCATCGATTTGATAAAGAGCTTGCAGATGAAGCGGCAAAATATGGTGAACTGGCAGAATTATATACTCAGGAATTCATGGTGGCGTTTAATTTCAAACTTGCAGAAATGTCACAAGCATTTGATGTGGCTTGCGGGAGCTCACCACGTATTAAAAGTATACGCTAGCAATCCTTGCAGGGCTTGATAGGATGGCTTAAAATAACGCCATCCATCCTTGCATATCAACATTTATGGCCGACATATACAGCGAGAACAATCTGATTTACGCCGACAGTGTTAGTCTTTACCCTAACGACCATCGCGGCGTTAATTGGATAAGCCACGAATCACAATTTACCCGATTTCACATTCTGTGTGAAATAGCGGATGATCTATTTTCATCAAGCCTTCTTGATGTTGGCTGCGGCATGGGGCACTTAGTTGATTATTTACTTGCGAATCAGTTTAGCGGAGCTTATAAAGGGATAGACATTTTTAACCCTATGATTACACTTGCTAAAAATCGACACCCCGATTTTCATTTTGAATGCAATGACATTTATGCTTTGAATGAAAATTCACATCAGTATGTGTTAGCGAGTGGCATATTTGCTTTTGTAGATTCCGACTATACCCAAAATTTGATTGCCAATTTATTTAAACGAGCAACCAAAGGCCTGGCGTTTAATTGTTTAAGTGCTTTTTCCAAACATAAAGTACCTGGTGTTTACTATCATCACCCAGAAGCGCTATTAGCATTCTGTAAAAAGCTCACACCTCATGTCACTGTGCGCCAAGACTACTTACCAAATGATTTTACACTTTACCTTTTACGGTGATCACTTCTTCTTTCTGGTTTTTCTGGCTCCATATTCTCTTTTGAGCTAGCAGCAATCGAGCTGCTTGGTATAGTACGTACTTTTTTGCTTGTAGCTTCTGATGCAATGAAGGGCTTGGCACGAAGCGTGTTTGGTGGTTCATACGCCTCTTGAAAATCAGGAGACTCAATCGCACTCGCTGCGACGGGGGTTGCCCTACTGGTTAAATCCAATACTTCCATAGGGTCTGTAGCGATCATAATGTTGTTATAAAATAAGGGGCCGATTGCCGCTATCGATAAATTATCGGGTGTCATTTTATTTGTCTTTGAAAATTGCGCAGCCATATTCGCAAGATGGATATAAGTATGCATAATTTCAGCGATAGATTGTTCTTTCTTATCGCTAGATTTGCCAAGATTCTCAATAAGTTGCTGTATAGCTTTTACTGCCGCATCTGTCGTTTCAGGCTTAGTGCCGTCAACTTTACTCAACGCATGTCTAAGATACACAATATAGGGATTCTCATATTGCAAAAGCACATTATTCTTTAAAGCCGCTTTCAAGGTACCTACTAAGTCATGAACTGTATATCCCCTTTGAGCGATGTCCTTTTTACTGAGAATTCTTTTAATGATCTCAGGCGGATTTTCGGCGTTAGCAGATATTCTAAAAACACCTTCCGTGTTCATCATGCCTGGGTTCGCTTCAATTAGTTTTGCAACCTCACGAAACACCTTAGCTGTGTCTTCAATCTTCAGCGCTTTAGGGCCTTTTTTCATGACTATACTCCAGTTAACCTACTCGTTATAAATTAGTATAATCCTCCTGCACAACATAAACAGTGAGATTGAGTCTAGGTCCGATGTGAAATTTGAAATCACAATGATATACACTGTTTGAACAAGGTAATTTCTATAGAATTGCGCCACAGTCAATTTCATGTACAACAGTTAGCAGTTTGTCTTAATTCATTCTGTGTGTTTAGGAGTCAAAATGTATTATTTTGGTGCAGCAAGTATTGTCACGGTAACCACGGCAGGTTTGTTATATGCATATGGCACGTGTTGCCGTCGAAGCAGACATCAGCAACAACAAGAACAGCCCATGCTCGCTGAATACACTGTTACCAATAATGGGCATCTGGATTTACATATGATAGGGGATGGGATCGAAACCCAACTCTCCAATCACGTTGCGCCCCTTTATAATGTCCTGCAAGAAGCATTAGGATATTTAACGCAGAATAAATTGAGAATGGATGGTATTTTTCGTGAAAGCGGGAATCTTACCCGTTCTAAAAACATCTACGCTGATATGACCCTCAGAAGATCCGTCGTAAATGAATCTGAACATGATGTTGTCAGCGCTCTGAAATTGGCTTTAAATGAAGTGCTAGGAAAGGGCCTTTTTAATGGTAAAAAACTGTATACAGACATGACAACTAGCCGAGCAAGCTCCCCTTCACCCACAAGGGTTGCTGCTGTCTTTACTTTAAAGCGCACATTCAGTATTTAATTGACCAAAATATGAAAAACAATGCTGCCATCATCCATGATTTACTTTATTTAGGTTACATAATTCAACGGGAACAAGCATTTAACCGAATGACAACAGATAATGTTGCCAAAATTTTAGCCCCGCACTTTATGAAAATTTGTGACATGCCTGAACCTGTGCACGGTCGAGAGTTTGAGTATTTGCAAATGCAGGAAAACACTAAATTGATATTGAAGGACTTGATCACGCATCCTTACTTCTCACGGCCATTTAATGATTGCTTGCTTGCGCCTGCCGCTACTCGCAATAGAAGGGTTCTATAGCATGTCGAAATTATTAGCAGTTTGTCACAGTGTGGGTGATTGCCAAGTTGTCTTTGAAACTGCAAAAGAACTGGCCAGCCAACATCTTTTAACGTCAATTTTGACTGTAGGAGCAGCAGCTCGCAACAAAATTCAAGATTTATTAAAAGGGTCCAACAGTGAAGCCTCTAAACTTATCTCGGTGATTGATATCGATGATATACTTCCTGAATCATCACCTGTTAAACAAAATGCATTATCACTTAACGACAGCGACATTAAATTATTGACCAAGAAAATTGATATCGAAAATTTCAGTGCTTTGCTGGTTGGCACACCTTCTTATGTGAATGCTTCTCTGCAATGCCATATCCCAGAGCAACTATTAACTGCATGGGCTCCTATCTTGCATTCCGCTGTCATCAGCGATTATGCCTTTTACGACCCTGAACATAGCTTATCGAAAAATCGCTGGTTCATGAAAGCTAAGCAATTTTTGCTGCCTTTTACTAAAGCCATTGAAGCGTTTAATGCTAGCCCTGAAACAACGGCAGTTGTTGGACATCCATCAGTTGATACAAGCAAAGCACTTTACCTTAGCTGGACTAAGGAAAGAGTAAATGGTTATGATGAACGCTTTGCTGCAATTCGTGAAAAACTTAATATTGACCCTACTGGCAAATTTGTTTTTGTCGCAGCTGGCAAAGCTGGAGACGAAGCAATGGTTGAAGCATTGACCAAAGTGATTAGGCTTTTTCCCAACATTAAAGTTAGCCTCGGTATGCATCCTGCAGCTACTGAAGCGTATTTAAAAAGCATCGAACAAATTATTATCGATGCCAAATGTGATAAACAAATAAAAATAATTCCAAAAGGACTCGTGACGACCGATGAAGCAGTCTACGCTGCTGAAGGCGTGCTAACTGTTAGCTCAACAGTTGGCACACAAGCTGCAGCTTGTGGCAAACTTGCAGCGTTCTATCAACAAGACAAGAAAGCGGATGCCCCTTCTGTCCCCTACGTTGTTGCCGAGGGCTTAGCGACATTTCATGCTCAAGCTGTTGAATTAGTCCCTTTCTTTTTGAAGATTAATGAAAGCCAGGGTCTTATGCTAGAAACCAACTTAACCACAACAACTACTGCAGCCAAGCAGATTGCGTCGAAATTATCTCCGTTTATGAAAAATTGAAAGATGGCAGCACACCAGCTCTGCTGACGACCAAGAAACACCTAAGCCATCAGAACATAATAAACGCCGAAGGCGCTAAATTATTGGCTGATGGCAAAACGTTTTCTAACGTTGGATTGACTGGTGACTGACAAGGCAATAATCGCACTAACAATCAAGATGAAACCTATGCCATAAGGCATATCCCATGCTCCCATAAACAATTGCCCTAACAACGGTGAAAGTCCACCGATGAGTGCCATGCAGGTGTTATAAGTGATTGATACACCGGTATAGCGAATTTCAGGTGGAAAATAATCGATTAACATCGCGGGGACGCATGATTGCTCCATGCTATAGGCAAGGACCAAGGGTAAGAGAAACAATGGCATTTGATAATGGTATAACAAAAAATAGCAAGGCAACGCCAACACAATATAGGCTAAGCACGCTTTATGAAACAGCTGACGCGGTGAAGTTCTATCTGCCATGTGCGCAAAGCAGGGCACTAAAATTAATGTCACCGCAATAAAAAGCGATTCAAAGCTCAGCGCATTCGACATGGGCAAGTTAAGCCCCTGCTGCAAGAATGTACTCATATAACCAATTAATGCATAACTGCCTAGCGCGCTGAGGATCAGCATTAAAAACAATCGCACAAACGCTGCTCGATGATTCTTGAATAGCGTAACCACGGGCATCTTTGCGTGTTGTTTGATTTCTTCAAAAGGAATGGTTTCACTAAGATCGCTACGAAACGCAAATCCGATTACACCGATCAAACCGCCCAACAAAAAAAGTAAACGATAGCCGTAAGTTGTAAATAGGGGCTCTGGCATAAGATGTGATAATGCTGCGGCACTTCCTGCGGCTAACAGAATGCCCATGTTTGAAGCGTTGTTACTGAGTGAAGTGAAAAAAGATCGCTGGGTTGGTTTCGACGTTTCACCCAAATAAATCATACTGCCCGCAAATTCGCCGCCTAAACAAATCCCTTGACCAACGCGACACAGGCAAAGTAATACCGTCGCCAACGCGCCACAATATTGATAAGTTGGTATCAGTGCCATTACGATGCTAAGGGCCGCAAGACACGACAAAGATAATCTGAGCGCTATTGCTCGTCCATACACATCGCCTAGATATCCAAATATCACACCACCCAAAGGTCTGAAGAAGAAACTAACGGCATGGACAGTGAAAGTGCCCAACAGCGCTAAATTGCCAGATTCAGGGAAAAATTGCTTTGCGATGATGGGAGCTAAAAATAAATAGAGTGCAAAATCATACCACTCAATTAAATTACCCGAGATGGCAGCAATACTGCTTTTTAGTGGTGAATGGGTCTTCATGTTTTGCTAATTATGTAACTTATGCTATTTCTCCTGAAATAGCATAAGTAATTTGAAGGCGTTTTACTAGTTTAGATCCTGTGAGTCGACTTCAAGCCATTATTTTCTTTGTCTACATCGTCGCTGTTTTCCTTTACTGGCTTTGCTTTAAAACACTCTAAGTTCTTTGTGCCGGTGAAACGCGTACCTTTAAATGCATTCGTAAACATGAGATTCGCTCTCATGCTCTCAATTGACCTGATTGGGGCGCCGATCGTGACGACAGCATCAACCTTGTCATGATTATTTGCATCAGGATTATAGGGTGGAAACTGACATTCCTCGGATTCTGACTCGGAGCTAGAATCATAATCGGATTCGCTATCTGAGCTTGAATCTTCTGCTGCAACTGCCATGATTGCGTAAGGATTTAGTTCATTATCTGTTTGTGTCGTTTCGCTTTGCATAGGCTTTTCAAAATTGCCATCTACTACTCCTTCGATTAAGTCGCTTAGCATTTCCATGCTCATTTCGTGCGTTAACTCTGCATCATTGTCAGCAGCGACAATTTCCGACGCCTTGCGATAACGTAATCCTTTATTAACCAGTAAGGGCGAAAATCTTTGATGATCTTCAAAGACAAAGTCTTTCTCTGATTGATTATAAAACCATTCAATACCTGACTTCATTTGCTTGGCGGTAGGTTTATAGTGTCCACTGTTGTTTGACAAAGTGATTAGCTTACCGTTGATAAAATGTGCATGTCCAACTGCTTTAGCGGGTAATCCTGCAAGGATGTGAGAATGGTGTTTACCACTAGTAACCGGTAATACATATAAACGATTGTCGGGTAATAAACCATAGATGTACTCGCCCCATAATGGTTTGCGTTTGCCGTCTGTAAAATGGCCTTTTCGTACTCTGACTTGTATTTCTTGGCGAGCTTTTATATCTAAATAATGTTTGGTAATGAAAGATTCAGCGAGGGCTTCTGTTTTGAATTCGTGATTTAAAAAGGCAATACCGGCATTGATGGCAGCTGTTTTGTCTTTTTCTAAGGTAAGAAGGGCTTTGTCTTGCGCGGTATAGAGTGCATCTTCATTCGTAGCCGCTAAATGCCTAATATACTTGGCGCTGAAATCTTGTGGCTGCGCCGTGTCTTGATTAACGAATTTATTAACTGACAACATAATGCTATTTCCCCCGAAATAATATGTTATCCAGATTAATAAATATTCTTAGTTTTTAGAAGGTAATAGCGACAGAGTGCAGCGTTTGTGAGACATCAGGAAGCGTGTAACTACTTTAGTAAAGGGATTAATAAATGGACATCCATTTTTTGGGTTCTGAAATGGACACCCATTTCAAAAATGGGTGTCCTTTTTTAATTCTTTTTTAATTGCTCAATTTAGCGATCCACCTAGCAAGATTGTGCAGAAAGAACTCGCGTGTTTGTGGCCCCTGTAGGCTATCAATAGCTAGTTTATGAATTGAGGTAATAAATTGAGCATTAGTGATTAACTGTGCCGCACCAACAACTTCTGTTCCACTGTAAAGCACAATATGTTTGAGATTAGGATCAAGATTTTCCGTTTGGGTATGTAGCAAGCGGTGATAGGTTTCCCACTCACGGGGAGTCAGTGCATGCACCATCCGATACCCTTTATAACCTGTTAGGTCATCAATTTCTTTAATCAAGGCATCTTTTGCCAAAGTATATTCTGTGATGTCATTCAGCTCATTACTAAGGTTACGTTTAAGATCGGCATAGCGCTCTTTGTAATCAGCATGTTGATTCAAAAAATCTTTGAACAATAACAGGCGTTCTATCTCACCACTGCCCTCTTCATAAACGTGAACATTACAAGCCGGCAAGGGGGCTTGTCGTTGAAAATATCGCCTGAATAGCATTCCATGCTCGCCTTTAGCAACAAAGCCGAGCTGAGACATGGCTTGATTATACGGTTCTACGGCATAGATATCCTTAACGACAGGGATCATATCGATAATCGGCTTAGCCCATAAACCCTTTATTGCGGTACTACCAACATGATGTACCGTGACACAGTTATTTCCCAGGGCCGACTTGATTTTTAGGGCTACTTGCTGAAATTGTAATACCCATTCAGGGTTATAAGGTACAACTTGAATGTTTGATGTCATAATTGTATTAATTCTCAATTTTATGAATGACCGCTTGTGTCAGAAATTCGGACTGAAAGTCTGGTGGAATATATTGTGAATCAGCATATTTGTAAAATACTGTTTGTAGCGTACCATTCATAATTGCTGCCAACATCATCATAAAAAGCGAAGCAATACCTAAGATGATATAGAGATGTGTATGGTATGCAGATGTGGTATTAAACAACACAACAAAAGCAAGATAGAGCGGAATGCCTAATACGAACATAAACAAACTGGCGCCGATTATTTTCAAAACGCCCTCTCCCCAGGTCTGGCGAATGAGTCTTGCCGATTCATCATATAGCACACTAGGGCTTGCACTTCCTTGAAAGCAAATAATCGGTACCACAAAATAGGTAGCCGCTGCCCAGCCAACCTCTAATAGCGCAGACAAAATGGAAGGAATGTGAAGCTTCTCTTCTAAAGCCTCTAACATCTTTATCAAAATGCCAACTGACCCTGTGATCAAGGCCCAAGATAGAATTGCAGGTATACAATGGGCTGCTCGACTATAACCAACAACAAATGAGAGCCTCTTATTCTCAAAGTAATCATTCACCATCGCAATTAACATCACGTTAAAAAAAATCGCGATAAAGATACAAGAGAAATAAGCCATTACACACGCCAACATTATTATCGCTGTTAAATGGATGTCCTTTACATTAAACCGAATCAACGCATCGTTTGTGGCAAAGTAGATCAACGCAAGTGCCAACATGATAGACAGGGCTGAAAACAGTGGTAGTAGTAACAGTGACTTATGTGTCATCACAAAGCGAAAGCTATAGAGCCCTAGACGCCAACCAACTTTTATATTTTCAATTAACATAAGCCCTACTTAATCTTATCAGAGTAGATAACCTATTTATGTGCCTTAACAATTATAAATATAAGACACAAATTCAAGCTTATGTAAGGTGTAGCTTTCAAAATGGATGTCCATTATCGATACATTATCGACATAGTTACGTTTCTTGATGATTCACTACCTTTTTTATCAATTTGCAGATAGAATGATGTTCTCAAAAAATTCTAAACACCCATAATTTGATTCCCCATTTTGGCGTGCTCTCGTTAATTCATTGAAAGTTATTTCTAAGAGGTCTGAATGCGATATTTACATGCTATGGTGCGCGTCTTTAATGTTGAGAAAGCCCTCGATTTCTATGTCAACAAACTAGGCTTAAAAGAAATCCGCCGAAGTGATTACGAACAAGGACGTTATACTTTAATTTTTGTTTCAACAGGTCCTAACGATCCCATGATTGAATTAACGTATAACTGGGATCAAAAAGAACCTTATACAACGGGGCGTAATTTTGGTCACCTGGCTTTTGAAGTTGATAATATTTACGAATTCTGTGCCGAACTACAACGCAAAGGTGTAACCATTTCACGCCCGCCTCGTGATGGCCGCATGGCGTTTATTCGCTCGCCTGATGATATTTCAATTGAAATTTTACAACGCGGCAAGGCACTTGATCGTCAAGAGCCTTGGTACTCAATGCAAAATAATGGCGAATGGTAAGCATCTCTAATCATCTAGATCGCATCATTGATGCGATCATCTTTTATTACTTGGTAACACTTTTCTAATCATAACGTCATAAGTTAACCACCTATAAACATCTGTTACGAATAATGTCGGTTTTAAATACCAAGTATATTTCAGAGTTTTTCACAT
>CAZCXZ010000110.1:0-4931 GCA_964502705.1 Uncultured Candidatus Berkiella sp.
GAGTATGTGACGGAAAATTTTTACGTATCTGCTTCATTTTGGCGAGATCGATCTCAGCCATAACTAACCCAGCATTTTCGGGCAGACAAGCAAGCACATCACCCCAGGGACCCACAATCATTGAATGTCCATAAGTACGATGACCACTCAAGCGTATAGCGGATTGATTAGGCGCAACGATATAACACAGATTTTCAATGGCTCTGGCTTTTAACAATACTTCCCAATGCACTTTGCCGGTATTGTAAGTAAATGCTGAAGGCACAACGATAATATCTGCCCCTTTTAACATCAGTAGACGAAAGAGCTCAGGGAATCGTAAATCATAACATATCGCTACCCCCACTTTACCAAATGGCGTATTCACTATGGTGACTGATTTGCCACCACTGATTCGTTCGGATTCATTGTAGGATTCACCACTAGCTACCGTGACATCAAATAAATGGATCTTGTTATATTGAGCTTGGCATTCGCCTTGATCATCCCAAATAAGGCAGCTAGAAAATATTTTATTTTTTGTCGTGCTTTCAAGCGGTAGGGTGCCACCCACTACCCAAATTTTATTTTTTTTTGCAGCGTTCGCCAATGCTTTTTGAATAGGACCGTCTAAATAGCGTTCTGTAATGATGCGCTTTTCTTCGGGCGTTAATAATAGCGAGACAAATTCTTCAGGCAAAACAGCCATTTTCGCACCAGCAAGCGCTGCTTGTTCAATACTGTCACAAGCCATAGCTATATTTTGCTTTATATCACTTGTCGAGGCCATTTGAACTGCGGCGATCAATGTCATGTTATTAACCTCTGTTAGGAGTTGACACAATAGGGACTTCTTTAACGAGTGGCGTTTGCCATGAACCAAGGATCTGGTAGCGGAAACGATTAATTTCTTGAATTTTATTACCAAACATTCTGTCAACAACCCAAACTGCGGCACCGATGGCAGGATTTGCAGATGCGATGGCTGCAGCGACGGGTAAACTACCCGTTACATCTGGCATGACAACCATTTCACCACTTAAACCCTGACTGATAAGGTCTGCTTGGCCAAAAGCTTCTATTTTTGCCGATGGTCCATTTAATGTGATTTTGTTTGAACTGACTTTGCCTTTACCAAATTGAAACTTCGCATTCAGCTCATCAAATGCGAAACCGCTTTTGGTAACATCACCAAAATCCAGTTTGAGTCGACGTTTTACATTATCTAGATTCAACAAACTCAAAATCCGGCCAAGACCCGGATTTACACCTTGAACATAGCCTTGGTGTAAAGACAAAGCTGCATGACCACCCAATGAGGCATAATCGATTTTAGCAGGTGTCCCTTCCCACTCCAGGGTAAACTCAACCGTACCACTAGCGCCTTTAAGGGTTCCTTCTTTACCTAGTGCAAGCAGTGTATCGCCAATATTTTCAGTGGTCACTGTGCCATGTGCGCTAACTTTTTTATCGGCTAAATAACTCCATTCGCCCGTTAGCTCAATTGTGGTCTCTTTGATCTTGGCCTTCACTGGATTGAAATCGTAACCACGCGGTGATGGGATCAAACGCACTTGGATATCAGAGAAGAATTTCTTATCGATATTAAAATCTTTGATTTTAATATCGATCGGCTGTTTCTTCTGCGTTTGCTCTTGGTCTTTCCAAAAATTGGAAGTCTCATTATTACTAGTGAGGCTTAGTTTTTGTAAATCTATGCGAATATCCTGTGATTCATCTTGAGGAAGAATGAGATGCCCTTTAAGTGATGAGCCATCAAATACCACATTCCAGTGTTTAAAGTTTCTTTCCCACTGCGCTTCAAGTCCCACATTTGTAAAATCTTCACCAAGCATTTTTAAACTGGCAATTTTTAATTCGATCAGTGGCTCTAACACAGGTTTGTCGGTCGGTAGACCAACGCCGGTTTTTTTAGCGAATTCTTGCCACTTTTCAACATCCAATTCAGACAAGTCACCATCGAGTAATAAAATGCCATCTTCTCGATGTTTAGCTAAGCGGTTTTCCCCTATATGGATGTGGCCACCCATGGGTCGCCAATCGGGTGTTTGGCGAAGCATGCTATAGGCCGCATTTAAGCTATCACCATATTTTAATGAAATTCGCGTCAGATCGTTCTGATCAAAATGGATTTTACATTCACTAACCCGTAATTCGTTTGCTTGCTTTGCTAAAGGTAAGGGCGCATCAACGGTAATACCAACCAGGTTTGTACTAATATTGAGATCCACTTGCTTGGCATGTTGACCACTGTTTACGATGAGTTCTGCTTGATAGTCGGTATCGCCTGTTACCTGCTTTACATCAGACGCCTTAAGCCAACTTAATAATCTATCTGAAACTAATTTTCCATTTGCATTCACCTTTAATTCAGATCCCTCAGGCGTTAACATGCTGTTAACACGGAATTCTGCAGGTGACTCGAACAAATATCCGGCTAATTTTGGCGCTTTTACGCCATTTTCAGTAAAAGTCACTTCACCTGAGACATGAGGGATGTTGAGATTCCATTCGGGCACACCAACAATACCCTCTTGAAGTGCAATCACGCCTCTGACTTTAACGTCGTCCTGAGATTCCGCACTTAAAGGTATATCAAGGCCTAACGATAAATTCATATTGCCTTCTAAGGTCAGTACTGCTAGCTCTTTACCTAGCGTGTCCTTAAGCGGACTTTTATGAATCACTTTAAGACCGTTTTCTAAGGTGCTATTAATTTTTGTATCAATTCTGAGTGCGGGTAATGGATTAAACAGATCAGGAATAACGGCATCGGCTTTAACAAGCTCACCGCCCTCAATCAAAGCATGCTCGGCATGAATATAGAGTGCACGATTTCGAAATAGTAAGCTGGCAGTCATGTCGCTTAATGCCGGCCATCCCTGGGTATAATCTAAGCTGGTTTTTGAAAGTTGCGTGTGAACTTCAAAAATCCCTTCTTGCTTATCAAACGGAAATTCACTTAGTTCTCCCCGTAACAAGATCGATGTTTCATCGACACTACCCAATTTTATTGCTTGATTAAGCCATTCCAACAAATCAATATCCATAGTAATAGGAAGCAGATCCAGCGCAGCTTGGGTTTGCATTTCACCAACATGCCATTGCATTTCTACGCGAGGTAGTTTGTTCTCACCCGTAAAATCGGTAACCAGCGAACCTTCAATAGGCGTATCGCCCAATTTAGCGGTCACTTCATCTGCCACAATGCGCAAAGCATTGTTTTCATGGGACCATCGTATGTTGGCTGCAACCTCAGTTAAAGGGATCACTTGGCTAAACCAAGCAGGATAATGGATATTAAAACGAGGACTCATAAGCTGTAATGAACCACGACCATCTTGATAGGTCAGTGCACCTGTCAGCCCTGCTATACCACCCTCTTTGGGCTTGAAGAGCCCAATGTCGTTAAAGACCAACTCAACTTGCTTCGGTTTCATTGTCTCATCGAATGTCATATTGAGATATTCAATTTCACCTTTAGTATCAAAAGGTGCGACTTTATTTGTGAATAGATGAGCAAAATCATGTAATGGCTTTAAAGGTAAGTGACGTGCTTTCAACTCCCAACAATTCGCATCTTCACAAGACTGGTTATAGAGTGCAAACCGCGTATGCTGAATCTCATCCCAATAGCCACGTTCTGCGATAATTTCCCATTTTGAATGGTGACGTCTCACATGAAAAAGACCACCTACTTTATCAAAGTTAAGCAATTTATTTTCATGCGTTGTTAAATTGAGATCAGTGAAAGCCACATCAGCATTTAGCTGGATATCGTCTTCTTTTAACTTGAGCCACGTTTTCATATCAACGTAACCATCTATTTTCGAAAACGGCAAATTAAGTGGGTAAATTGTCGCAATAGACTGCAATTCTGCTCCTACCCAGTGCACATAGCCTTTAATCGGCGCATGACCTAATAAAGGCACATTGAATCTTGCATCGACCGTTGCACCTTTTTTACCAACCACATCGGCATGTAGATTAGCCCTCACATGATTACCGATGGTCGCTTTCAGGTTAACATTTTGTAGCGATAGCGTGTGTTCGTCTCTGGTCACTTGTAAATTGCAATGGATAAATCGTAAATGATCAATCGGGATGATTTTACCTTCGCTATTGAGATCATAGTAAAGGTCAGGAAGCTCTTTAAGCACTATTTTATCATTAACACGATAATCAATAGAGAAGTCAGCACCATCTATCACTGCCTCTTTGAGCGCAAAACGCCCTAGCAACAGGTGCCGTATACTCAGAACCAATTTCACTTTATCAATATGTATGGACTGCGCAGCATGATGTGATTGTTTGATATCCACATTCGATAAGACCATTGCCGGATAGAGACCTTCCCAGGCAAACGTTGTCGATTCAGTCGTCACAGGATAGGGTAACTTCGATTGCAATAAGCTATTAAAAGATTCTACTGAAGGCGTGTAAAGCGGTAACAGCGCTCTTAATAGGGTAAGTGTTAATGCTGTGCCGATACAAAACCAGCCTATAAATCGATAGAGCCGGTAACTTGTCACATTAACACCACATCGAATAATTCCTGGGTATAAAGGCTCTCAACCTGGAAAGTGATCGATTTACTAATTTCCAACTCAAGTTGTGCCACGCTAGCAGATTCTTCATCGAGCATTCTATCAACCACTTCTTGTGATGCTAACACTAAATAGCTTTTGGCATCATATGCTCTGGCTGCGCGTAATACTTCACGAAAAATTTCATTACAAACAGTTTCGGTAGTTTTAATGGTCCCTCGACCTGCACAAACAGAACACGTTTCGCATAGTACATGCTCTAAACTTTCTCGCGTTCGCTTGCGTGTCATTTCAACTAAACCCAGTGATGAAACTTCGCTGATGCTGTTTTTAGTGTGATCTCGGGCTAAGGCTTTTTCCAAGGCTCGTAAAACTTGTCGTTTA
>CAZCXZ010000110.1:4941-6190 GCA_964502705.1 Uncultured Candidatus Berkiella sp.
GATAATGATGCCCCCCAGATTACGCACCCTTAATTGTCTAGCAATCGACGTGGCTGCTTCTAAGTTGGTTTTAAATATGGTCTCTTCCAGATTGCGACTTCCAACAAATGCGCCCGTGTTAACATCAATTGTGGTCATGGCTTCGGTTTGATCAATGATCAAATGACCACCCGACTTAAGTTGTACTTTGCGGTGCAATGATTTTTGAATTTCTTCTTCGATGCCATATAAATCAAATAACGGACGTTCACCGTTATAAAATTCTACCTTGCCAGTCATCGTAGGCACAAAATCATCAATGAAGGATTTGGCGCGATCAAAACAACTTAAATCATCGATGCGCACTCTTTCGGTTTGGGTAGTGATGTAATCACGCAAGGCACGCAAAAATAAGGGCAAATCTTCGTGGATAATCATACCGCTTTCGGCAGATTTCATCTTGCGCTGGATGGATTCCCACAATTTCGATAAATAGATCTGGTTCGATTTAAGTTCTGGCTCAAGCGCACCTTCGGCTGCTGTTCGAATGATATAACCACCCTCAGCTTCTTCTGGCAGAATTTGTTCAATACAGCTTTTAAGACGTTCACGCTCTGTATCATCTTCTATACGTTGCGAGACACCGATGTGGTTCATCTCTGGCATAAAGACCAAATAGCGTGAAGGCAATGATATACGCGTTGTTAATCTAGCCCCTTTAGAGCCAATGGGATCTTTGATCACTTGCACAGCGATCGCTTGCCCTTCACGTAGTAGCTCGGTAATGGATTCTTCTGAATTCGTGTTTTCTGCTGGCTGAAGATATTCTTCACTTTCAGAAACCATATCCGAGGCATGTAAAAAGGCAGCACGCGGAAGGCCCATTTCCACAAACGCCGCTTGCATACCAGGCAAAACGCGTGCAACTGTTCCCATATAGATATTGCCAACCAACCCTCTTCTGTTAGTTCGCTCAACTAATATTTCTTGCAATACGCCGTTCTCAACGATGGCGACCCGTGTTTCGCGAGGGCTGACATTGATGAGAATTTCTTCAGACACGGCATAGCCTCCTCAATAGATTTTCATTCTATTATACGGGAGGAAAGCCCTTTTAGGGGAAATTTTAGTTAAATGCGTCGCGTTGAATAAGCTGGGATGGTAAATATTTTACTCACGCTTTGCGCGAAAAAGAAAAACACTGGCCAAATCAAGCAACTGGTTAATGATCCCATCCAGTAATACAAGGTTTGTGGGTTTTGACCATCCA
>CAZCXZ010000110.1:6200-11344 GCA_964502705.1 Uncultured Candidatus Berkiella sp.
AAGCAAGAACACTTTACCGATTTGCTGCCAAAAGGGTCTTATTAGAAATTTCGGTCTTAGCGTTAGTGTTATGTAACTAACAAGAGACAATATTAGCGCTTGTTCACCTAAATGGGTTCCTAAGAGCACATCCAGCAACAGCCCCATAAACCAAGCAACAATTGGGTTGAACAGTGTTGGTTGGCTTAGCTGGCAAAAAATGACAAACATCAGTAACCACAGTGGTCGGTACCATTCAGCTGCTTGCACTAAAGGCAACGAGGTTAATACACCACAAATATAAAAACCGAATATGAGAAATGACCACCATTTGAGCACACGTCCCATTTATTCTTCCTCGCTATCATATTCAGGACCAGGCTCTTGGTCGGGATTAAAAGCTGCCACTGGATCATTCGTTGGTGCTAAGGCAACTGCTGCAGGCTTAACCAGTTCTGGTTTCGCGGGCGTTGTTGTTTCTGGCAACGTATAAGGCGCTGGTAATGATGAGGTTTTTGGTAAGCTCTCAACTGCTGCAATCGTTTGCGTAGGCTGTGTTTCGGGCGCTTTTAACGCAACGGCAACGGTAGAATCAGTTGAAGGAACGTAATCTCGTTTAACAAACAATACATGACGTAGTTGGCTTAGCTTTGCGCTGGGTCTAACACCAATTAACGTAAACCGGGTACTGGGGTCATGTTGAATAGACGTGATCACACCCACTGGAAATCCTGCTGGAAATTTTCCACCTAAACCGGAAGTGACCAGTTGATCGCCTTCTACAAAATCCGCTGTGCGGGGCACATAATTTAAACGTAATTCAGAGCCAAATCCGCTGCCAGTGGCGATTGCTCGTTCACCACTGCGAACCGATTGTACGGGCACTGCAAAGCCTTTGTCGGTCAGTAGCAAGACCCGCGAAGTTTTATCATTTAGGGCCAATACCACGCCGACTAAACCTTGCTTATCAATCACCGGTTGGCCGAGCTCAATGGCATCTTGTTTGCCTTTATTTAAAACGATTTGCTGGCTAAATGGATCGGCATCGATATGAATGAGCCGTGCTTCTGAAAAGGAATCTTTTTCTTTACCAACCGTTTGCAGCAATTTACGCAGTTCTTGGTTTTCAGCTTCTAGCGCTTGCAGTTTTTGCACTTGCGCATGCAGTTGAATTTGTTCCTGCTGTAAGTTGCCATTTTCAGCTAATAAATTGAGACGTTCACTAAAAAAGAGTTGGCATTGTTCAATGGCTCGAATGGGCAAATCAACGGTATATTGAATAGGCCAAACGGCACGAACCAGTAACTGCTCAACCGAAGACAAACTGTTATGCCATCGGTTAGCAGCAACTAACATGACAACGGAAGCCATGAGGGGTGCTATTAAATACCACCCACTCGGACGCGTTTGTTTGAATGTTAGTTGAATAATATTCTCTCCCTGAGAATTATTCGGTTGTTAACAAGCCGACACGTTTGTCGTCTTGCATTTCAAGCGCTTTACCGCCCCCACGTGCAACACAAGTTAGGGGGTCTTCAGCGACAGCAACCGGTAGCCCAATTTCTTCCATGAGTAAACGATCGAGATGCTTCAATAATGCACCGCCGCCTGTTAATACCAGTCCGCGTTCAGCAATATCGCCTGATAATTCAGGAGGAGCTTGCTCTAATGCAACACGTACTGCGCCAACAACGGCTGATAAAGGTTCTTGGAGTGCTTCTAAAATTTCGTTGCTGTTTAAAGTGAAGCCCCTGGGCACGCCTTCTGCCACATTACGGCCACGCACTTCAATTTCTAGTACTTCGCTGGCAGGGTATGCGGTACCAATTTCTTGTTTGATACGCTCAGCGGTCGTTTCTCCAATTAGGCAGCCATAATTGCGACGAACATAGTTAATAATTGCTTCATCAAAGCGATCACCACCAATGCGAACGGATGCGGAATAAACGATACCGTTTAGAGAAATAATGGCCACTTCTGTCGTGCCGCCACCAATATCGACAACCATAGAACCGGTTGCTTCATGAACCGGTAAACCTGCACCTAATGCTGCAGCCATCGGTTCTTCAATTAAATAAACTTCTCGTGCGCCTGCGCCGAGTGCGGATTCACGGATAGCGCGTCTTTCCACTTGCGTTGAACCACAAGGTACACAAACCAAAACTCTTGGGCTGGGTCGTAGCAAACGTGAAGGAAGAATTTTATGAATAAAGTGCTGTAACATCACTTCGGTCATATGAAAGTCAGCAATGACACCTTCTTTCAATGGGCGAACAGCGGTCATGTTTTCAGGGGTACGACCCAACATGCGCTTGGCTTCAATGCCGACAGCCGCAACTTGCTTTTGGGCATTTGGCCCACGCTCTTGGCGAATAGCAACCACGGATGGTTCGTTTAAGACAATCCCTTGGCCCCTGACATAGATAAGCGTATTTGCTGTTCCGAGATCGATAGAGATATCACTTGAGAAAAGCCCACGAATTGATTTAAGCATCGGTATATGTTCCTAGCAGCCACTAACATTAGTTATAACAACGTCTACCATTTTGGGCAAGGCAATGTTCCCCTAAAAATAAATCAATTTGACTCAACGGGTTTTCGTAAAGCCATGGTATATTAGCGGCCTTGCCTATTTTGAACCTATTAGTAGTTTGACTTAATATTCAATCAGAATAAGGGAGTCATTATGCCTTTAGAACGACACGAAGTCGAAAAAATTGCTCACTTAGCCCGTCTTACCTTGGATGAGGAGCAAATTCCTTTTTATGCTAGTAATCTCTCAAAGATTCTAGATTTAGTTGCCCATATCAATGAAGCACAAACGGACAATATTGTGCCCATGGCTCATCCGTTGGAACAATTAACCCAACGTATGCGACCCGATGAAGTCACTGAAGTTGATGAACGAGAACGTTTTCTCGCCATTGCACCTGCCACCGAGGCTGGACTTTATCTTGTGCCCAAAGTAATTGATGCCGAATAATAACAGGTAGGATGTATGCACAACCTCACTATTGCAAAGCTAAGTGAAGAACTTAACAAAAAAACTTTCTCAAGTGTTGAACTTACTCAACATTTTTTAAAGCGGATTGCCAGTTATGATAAAACCCTCAACAGTTTTATCACGGTCACAGAAGAAACCGCACTTCAACAAGCCAAAGCAGCCGATGCTTTAAGAGCAGCTGGTAAAGCCGGACGTTTAACCGGCATTCCCGTTGCGCAAAAAGATATTTTTTGCACGCAAGGGATCAAAACCACCTGCGGTTCTAAAATGCTGGATAATTTCATTGCGCCTTACACAGCAACTGTTGTTAATAATATGGCAGCAGCAGGTTGTGTCATGTTAGGCAAAACCAACATGGATGAGTTTGCAATGGGCTCGTCTAACGAAACCAGTTATTACGGTCCTGTGCGCAATCCTTGGAACACAGAAACGGTTCCGGGTGGTTCTTCGGGTGGCTCATCTGCTGTCGTGGCAGCACGCTTAGCACCTGGCTCAACCGGCACCGACACCGGTGGCTCCATTCGCCAACCTGCAGCGCTTTGCGGTATTAGCGGGTTAAAACCGACTTATGGTCGTATTTCACGTTACGGGATGATCGCGTTTGCATCCAGTCTTGATCAGGCTGGCCCATTTGCACAAACCGCGGAAGATCTTGCCATCATGTTAAATAGCATGGCAGGTTTCGACGTTCGTGATTCCACCAGTGTTGATGTTCCTGTGCCAGATTACACTGCACATTTAAATGATTCCTTGCAAGGTAAAAAAATTGGCTTACCTAAAGAATATTTCGAGCAAGGCTTAGACAAAAACGTTGAAGCGCGTGTACAAGATGCGATTAAGGTGTTCGAAAAACTGGGCGCAAAAATCGTTCCTGTTTCATTGCCATCTAGCCCGTTATCGATTGCTGTGTACTACGTCGTGGCATCTGCAGAATGTTCATCTAATTTATCGCGCTTTGATGGCGTACGTTATGGCTACCGTTGCGAAAATCCTAAAGATCTTGAAGATCTTTACAAGCGTTCTCGTAGCGAAGGCTTCGGTGATGAAGTGAAACGCCGCATCATGGTAGGGACTTATGCCTTATCATCGGGTTATTACGATGCCTATTATTTGAAAGCACAAAAAGTGCGTAAATTAATCAGTAACGATTTTAAAAGCGCATTTGAAAAAGTCGATTTCTTATTGGGGCCGACTTCCCCAACGCCAGCTTTTAAGATTGGCGAAAGAATGTCTGATCCAGTGAGTATGTATCTCTCCGACATTTATACCATTGCAACCAACTTAGCGGGATTGCCAGGACTAAGTATTCCTTTTGGTTTTGTCAATGATTTGCCGGTTGGTATTCAGTTAATGGGTAAACAGTTTGATGAAAGCACAATATTGAATGCAGCGCATCTTTACCAACAAGAAACGAATTGGCACCAAATGGCACCCAAAGAATTTGCCTAAGTGCAAGGAGATAAAATATGCAATGGGAAGTCGTTATTGGACTTGAAGTCCACGCCCAACTTAAAACCAAATCTAAAATATTTTCAGGCGCAGCTACTGCTTATGGCGCCTCCCCTAATACCCAAGCATGCGCAGTCGACTTAGGCATGCCGGGTGTATTGCCTGTATTAAATCAAGAAGCGGTACGCATGGCGGTACGTTTTGGCTTAGCAACCCATTGCCAAATCGCTAAGCGTTCAGTGTTTGCGCGTAAAAATTATTTTTATCCCGATTTACCCAAAGGTTACCAAATTAGCCAATTTGAATTGCCTATTGTTCACCAAGGACATTTAGATATTGAAATCAATGGCGAAACCAAACGGATTGGGATCACAAGAGCACATTTAGAAGAAGATGCGGGTAAGTCATTACACGAAGAATTTTATGGTTTATCAGGTATCGACTTAAACCGGGCTGGCACACCTCTTTTAGAAATTGTGTCAGAGCCTGATTTGCGTTCGGCTGAGGAAGCGGTCGCTTATTTAAAAATATTACATGCTCTGGTTGTCGAATTAGATATCTGTGACGGCAACATGCAAGAAGGTTCTTTTAGATGTGACGCGAACGTTTCTATTCGACCTAAAGGCCAAAAAGAATTTGGCACCCGAACGGAAACCAAAAACATTAATTCTTTCAGATATGTCGAACAAGCTATCAGCTGTGAAATTGAGCG
>CAZCXZ010000111.1:0-9798 GCA_964502705.1 Uncultured Candidatus Berkiella sp.
ATAAGAGTCAACAATTTTAGACTCTTTCAGCAAAAAGGAATTCTCCCCTTTTTTCGTTTTACCTACTTCGGCAGTAAGAATTTGAAATCCTGCTTCAGTAAGTTTTAGCAATAGCTCTTTCTGATTATCTTCATCAAGCAATTCAAAGTCATCTATAAACCTAACTTTAAATTCAGGATTAATAGCCATATGAAGCTTAGCAACGATCATTTCTAACTCTCCCTTAGAAAAGTATTCCTGTTTGATTTGACGACCTTGTAGAAGCAATTGTCCGTCTTCATCAACAGTAAGATTCTTGAAAGGCATTTTGAATGTTTTAATGAAGTTAAGTTTTTCATTTTCTACAATCGCTAATTCAGATCTATTCTTATCAATCTCTTTCTGTTTAGCTTCTTTATTAATTTTCTTTGTAAGATAAGCTTCATAAGCAGCAGCCTTATCATTTATATCTTCGGAGTTAGCAATTCGAATACTTATTGCTTCTGCAGAACGTTTGGCTTGTGGCTTATCCATTCTAGACATATCAAGAATATGATCTTTAATCTTAACTTGTATTTCAGCAAACTTTCTGATCAAATCTTTTTCTTCTTCTTTTAATACCTTAAAAGCATGTCTTGCATCATCCATATCTTTTTCAATATTATCCTGTTCTCTATTGAAATTGTCAATAAGTTCTTTTTCTTTTATAAGTTCGAAAACGGAAACTTTATCTACTTTTTCAACTTCAATCAACTCTCCTAGATTCTTAAACTCACGATTAATGTAAGTGTAATCATCTTTTATTTTCTTGATTTTATTGTCATGAGTAGTAGTATCTATCCCTAAAGCTAACGCCTGTTCTTTCGAAGATAAAGAAGTAAAGTTTTTTGCCGACATAAACGCTAAAGAGAGTATATTAGAAAACTTCTCTTGATCAAAGGGGTATCCTTCTTGTGCCTCGAAAACAATAGCATTTGCATCCTTTGTAAGATGATTCTTTACTTTTATTTCTGCATTACCATATTCGGTGTCTACGATTGTAACAATGATATCACTGGACTTGCCATAGGGGCCAATGAACTTGTATCTTTCGCCTGTAATTTGTCCTTCTTTAGAACGTTCTGCTATGCCTTTGAATGCAGCTAATATGGCTGTAAGACCTAGTGTAGTCTTACCCGCCCCATTAGCCCCTATTAACCGAGTAATGCTATCATTAAATTCGATTTCAAAGTCATTAAAGTTTATGAAGTTTTTCAACTCAATCTTTTTTATTTTCATATTCTAATTCTTTTTTTGTTAATGTAAAATTAAGTATTTTATCATTTTGTGTATTTGTTCATTATTTGAATGATTTGTTTAGTTTCATCAGGGAATAGTTGTGCTAAACTTTCCATAGTAATATCAAGGTTTAGTTCTGTAGATATCCAGATATAAAGATTTTCTCTTGCTTCATTAATACTTATCCCTTTTACTCTTACGAGTCGTTTTACTAGAATATCTATTTGACGATGTGCAATCCTTCTATCCCTTCTTAATTCTGCATCAGCTAATGAACCTTTCGGCTCTCCCGTGTACATACTTAAAGAAACGTAGGCTTTGCAATTAGGACAGAATTGTACTGGCCCAAATTTAAGGATTTCTAGCTTAGTTACTGTTTCACAATAATAGCAAACTTTACCTTTTCTTTTGTCTTTGTTTTTCATTGAGAAACAGCCTCCTTTTTCTGTTTAATTCAAATTTATCTTCTTCATTGAGTTTCTCATAATCATCCCTACAGGTAATCTTTTTCCCATTAACATAGAAATAATTGTTAATTCTATAAACGTTAACTAACATAGTTACTAATTAAAAATTTGAAATACTTTTTATGATCTATGATACTAATGATTACTCCAGGGTTAACATTATCTAAGATATATCCCATAGGTATCATCATAAACATTTTAGCCCTATCATTAATGATTAGAGTTGATTTTTGAAGTGCATCGCCTATCATCGTCTCCATATTGTCATAATCAAAGCCTGCATCAGTAGGGCGAATGAAAAATAATCCTACAAGAACAAATTTATCCGAGAATTTATGTTGATTAAATTTGGTATAATGTTTACCTAGTCTAGCAACACAATCTTCAAGATATTTTGTTGCCTCAGCATTTAATCCTATTCCACCAGATCCCTTTCCGGATTTAGTCAGTTTTCCACAAGAAGTACATATCCTTGTTTTCTTATCATAAATAGCATTACAACAATCACTCTTCCCAGTAAAACGTACTTTGTTAATGTATTTATTCTTCTTTCCAATAACATTCCCTCTAATGAAGATATAGTCTTTGGTAGCTGTTATAGCTTTGAAGATAGCTTTGTATTGTAGCATGATATTTTCATTATCAGCTTCCCCAAACAGATTAACGTTCTGTTCAGGGAGCTTGATAACTTTCTTTTTACCTTTAGCTACATTATCCATCATATTTTGATAATCGGCTTCGTTCATTAGAATTTCAGATCAAAATCATCATCCTCTTCTTCGATTATAATGGGAGGTCCTTTTACTAGAATTGAAACTTCTGCTACTTTCTCTTTAATCTCAACTGATTGTTTGAAAGTTTTTACTCCGAGAAATTTCTCTACGCTATTGATATCATCTTTGATCTTTGTGTAGTGTTCTTCAAAGGATGCAATGAAAACATTATCCATTCCTTCAAGTTTTCCTTTAGTTATAAAAGGTTCAAAACTTATACCTGCAATAAGGTCTTTAACAATGATGATTATAGTTACTTCATCTTCATTATGGTGCATATCAAGAGTAAAATTTCTCTTCTCTCCAATTATTCTTTTTATTTCTTTTACGATATCCATATCCTTAATTTTTATTGTTTAATAAGAATTCGGCAATCTTTTGATTTTGTTCGAAAATATTGACGAAATCAGTATTGTCAAATTTTAGGTTATAAGTAAATGCGTTGTACAAATCCCAAAGGTTTTCTATTTGAGCATTTTCTTTTTCGTAGAAATTACGAACATAATGACCTTGTGTTTTTGAAAGAGTGTTTGCCCCAATAATCATATCTTCATTTTTGGTATGATTAAGCTCATAAAGTTTTCCGAAAGTCTTACGCACATAATCTTGATTTATTCTATGCGATTGCATTTCCTGAATGACTTCTTCATTCTGCTCATGAATTTCATCATAATTCTGAGTCCATTCAGTAAGCCTTTTCATAATCGAATTAACATCACCAATCTTTGCATTGCCAAAGGTAGAAATACGATGATCAGCACCCATAACACACATATTAGAACAAACACTTATCTCTGTACCAATGGCAAGCTCATAGCCTCTGTGTGTGGCTGCAACCCCAATAAAGCCATAACTTTTATCAGTAGCCAAAGAATCTATCTTAAAAGAGCCTGCAACGCGGTTAAAACGTAAACTTCTAGGATCGTAAAGTATATCTCCTTTTTGATCGGTAATAGTAGGATATTGTTCAAGGGAATCATTATCAATTTCAATCCCTCTTGTTTTGTTGATTAAGTTATTTTTAGCAAACATTTTGTCTAAGCTAAAACTTAATCCACTTTTTAATAATACATCATTCATATGTCGAATGATATCGATATTTGAAATTACTCCGAATCCGGAGATGCTTTTTGATAATAATAAATCATCAAACGTTAATGATTCTACTACTTCTGCTTTTGCTGAATAATATTTATTTGCTTTTACTAATTCTTGTGTTTCCATTGTTTAATTTATTTCATTGTTTTCTGTATTATAAAATTCACATTCTTTCACATTGCATTTTTTGCATTTCCCGAGAGTATTATCTTTCTTCCATCCGTCTTTTTCTGCTCTAATGTATTCTGCTGTTCCTTTACGTAAACCTTCGAAAAACTCTCCCATGATAGTGGCATCTGTATTGACTTTAAATATTTTCTTACTCATTGCAGGTTTATAATCATAAACCATATAAAAGAAGATAAGATTAGTAAGCCAAGTATAGGCATAAGCCTGTGTGTGATCCATCGTTTCTACTGCCCCCCAAGCAAATGCTCCCCAAGTGGAAGTAAGATCGCCAGAGAGCTTTAAATCAATGTTAGCAAGAGGATATTCAACTCCTTTGTAAGTTATAGGAGAAAGAATATCTAAATCTCCGGTAAAGATTACTATTACTCCGAATTTCTCTAATCCTCTCCATACCTTTACAAAAGTTTGTTGAGTAGTATAGCTATTGATTTCAAGCCTTAGTTCTGCAACATCCTTAGTAAATTCAATAGCCTGACTTTCTATTCGCTTTTGAGTAAGAGATTTATTTCCTGTTTTAAGTCTTGGTAAATCGGTTACTGAATTTCCTTTTGCCCCAGAACCTAAACATAGAGTTTCAAAAAAGACACCATTAGTCATAGCTTCAGTAGTAGAACGATAATCTCCATCGATAGACTCTCTCTTTATTTGAAAATCACAATGAGCTGTTTCCTCACCTTTTGATATGAATTTCTTTAATAAAGACTGAGTCATATGAATATAGATCATTCCATCTATCTCTTCGCTAGAATACATTTTTTTCGACTTTAGTTATCATTTTGGAAATATCTATTGCCATTTCAACAATATCTTTCTGGCTTGCTTCTGAAAGAATATGAGTTTCCTTACTTTTCATTTGATTGTAAATAGCAAGGGCTTTATCTATAGAAGCAATCGCAATATGAGTTTCTCTCAAAGATTGTGGTGTAACGATAGACCCTACTTCTTCAGGAGTTGTTTTAACTGCTGCTTTCGGGGCTTCCTTTTTAGTTTCTTCTTCTTTAGGAAAAGGAGTTGTCTTTTTGACAGAATAGTAAGGATTGCCCTTATTCTCGTTTCTTATAGCCTCTACTTGATCCCCTGCTTCATAAGGAGCTTCTGGATTTTGTGTGAATACAGGACCGGTAAGACCATCAGTAAAAGTAATAATGTGTTGATACATTATACCATTAGGCATATTCTTGTTAGGGATTTCCCTATGCTTTCCATCCTTTATGAATGGGATTACTGTTTTAACTGTTTTAATATCCATAATTTATTGTGTATTTAAAAAGGGTTAGAATCATCTATTTGATCTAAATGATTATCACTTGGTTTAGAAAAATCTGCTTCAATATTTGCATTTATTTTTTTATTTGTCGGATTAATCCTTAAAGAGTGTGTGGTGTGCTCTGTGGGATTAGCTTTTTTATATGCAACTAATCTAAGCCCACCTTTTTGACTTCCCATTTTGGAAAGAAACCATTGTATAAAAGCATCTTCATCTATAAAGTGTAATGAAAACGCTATTCCGTATTGTGTTTCAAAAGCTTTTACTAAAACTCCATCAACATAATCTTTTGATTTATCAATTTCTCCATTCATTTGTCATTTTTTCTGTTATTTGAACAAATCTATTGTTACTTCCATCAGCAAGATATCTAATCAAGGTATCTTCATCATCATGGCTCCCATTTCTAATTTTAGTGCCATCAATAATAAATATATCTTTAATTCTTTCTCTAAGTACATCAAGATCATTTCCATATAGATACCATTCTCTTGATTCTTTATTAGGGGTTGGCGTTTTCATATAGTGTCCACCAATAAGAAACGTTAAAGGATCATCTACTTGACGACGAAATCTATCTTCTGTTTTTGAATTTATAGAAGCAATAGGAGTGTAATAATGAAGATACCTAAACAAAATAATATCTGAAGCAACTCCCGGATCTGTTATACCACGAAAATAAGTCATTAACTTAGGTTCTTTAAATACATAATTTACAGTATTTCGTAATGATTGAAGATATCCTTCTCTATGATTCTTTTTATGATTATTATCTTGTTCATTGTTTATACTTAAAAATGCATTTACTAGATTTTCAGTATCACTAATAGAATTATCTTTCTTATAAGTAAATTTGTTTTTGATATTTTTTGTCATTTCATCTCTAACAAGATCAGAGAACTTGCCTGGCTTATTAACCAGAATAGTGTTATCTGAATAGTCTAAGATGCGAGCAGATCCTCTTACGTGTTCTTCTCTAGGTCTATATCCATCAGCAAGATTAAATTGTGATAAATGAGCTTTTGTCAAGTGATGAATAATAATGATAATGGCATTAGTTTGATCGCGTATTTCTACGAATTTACCTGCAATATGATCATCAATTTCTACAGAGTTACCTTTAAAGTCATTATTTGTTATAAGTCCTAAATTATCCACAATAAGAACATGGGTTTTATTAGGATTTTCTTTAACAAACAATTTAAATCCGGATGAAATATCAGACATAGAAGTTTTCTTATCTACATATTGAACAGTTTGCTTTTCTAATTCTAGAGAAGTTTTTTCAACCAATTTAAATTCTTCATCTGTAAGTTTCTTTGTAGTCTTTGATAATAATCGTTTTTCTGTAATTCCTGTTCTAAACGAAATCTTCCCTCTTATAAGTTTCTCTGCAGGTTCTTCCATAGATAACCAATAAAAAGCCATATCCTTATTCAACTTGTCAAGCATTTCTACAAGATAGAGAACGAATTTAGATTTCAAATGTCCTTTTTGTCCAGCAATAACAGTAATTGTTCTAGGTTCTAACGAAAATGTTTCATCAAACTTTTCATCACCTGTTCGTAAGAAGGCCAGTATTAATCCACTAATACGGTCTTTTATGCCTTTCATAGTGTTTTTAACAGCATTCTTAGACTTGTTATTGACTTTATTAATTAAGCCGTCCAGAAGGTCTAATTCAGCCTTTATTTTGTCAATAAGAGTAAAGGCATCTGTTCCTTCTTCATAACCTTCTCTTTGAGCTTCCATACCTATTCTTATCATTTCTCTTTTGATATAAAATTCAAAGAGTTTTAATGAGTAGAATATAGTCTTGCTCTCGGTAAGGTATTCTTTAGTAGATGTTGTTAATAGGGTTATATAGTATGTTCCACCACATTCATCAAGCAGCCCAATTCTTTTTAATTCATTGGAAACAGTTAGAACATCTATTGGAGCAGATTGTCGATATAATGCAACAATAGCTTTGTAAATTAGTACATGAGCATCCTTATAGAATACTGCAGGAGTCATAAAATGAATCACCCTATCAATAGCTCTAGGAAATGACAATAATACTCCAAGTAGTCCTTCTTCAATTTCGACATTTTGTGGTGGGATCTTTCCCATACCTGAAAAGTCATATTCCGAATTCTTTTTTATAGTCATTCTCTAGTTGGTTATAAAGTTTATAAATTTTATTCCAATCGCAATTATTCTGTTGAGCATACTTCTCTCTTTGGGCTTTGGTCCCTTTATCAAGTAGATCATGTTCTTCTGCTGTCAATAGAATAATATTATTTGGTTTAAGTTTCCATTTTGGAAATTTGTTCTGCCCTTTTGGTAAAACGTGAGCAAACAAAGATACGGAAAATTCATTTAATTTCTTATTAGATAAAAACGAAACATGAGGTCTTTTATTCCATATATCTTTAAATATTTCTAATTCACCTGTAGGTTCTTTTTTATAAACATAAGGGTTGTAGTCCAGTCTAAGATATTGGTGGCTTTTACAGTACCCTTTACCAAAAACTATATAACCACAATTATCGGCTTTACAATTCTTTGCCATTGTCTTCTAATTGAAAGATGTTTTTAATTTCTTCAATAGATAGTTTTGTAGGTTTAAGTTCCATTTTGGCCCACTTTTCTTTGTAATCATTTATGTTAAGAAGTTTACTGTTTACTACTTGATAGAAGTCTTCTCCATTATAAACGAATACTGGTTTTCCTTGATCAACCATTGCTTTCCATTCAGAAGTGATCCCACGACCATAAATAGCGACATTAGGCAGCCCTTCATAGCCATCTGGATGTGTTACTTGAAACATAATTACAACACCGTTAAGAAGCTCTTTTATATTGTAGGCCCCACCCGTCCATTCTTTAACTCCAAAATCATTGTCTATTAATAGTTGTCTTAATTTACTTACAACATTAGGGTTTGCTAAATTGCTTTTACTTAAATAAACTTTTTTCATTTTGTTTTTATTAATTTATAAATAAACCATTTCATCTAATTGCTTTCTTGTTATTGGTATAAAAGATACGCCGTTATTGAATACATACACATAAGTATGGTCCAAAGGACAAGTATATTTTATCTTTTGATGACCATAGAAATTTTGTATTAATCCAAATTGTTTATCTGTTATTTGAAAATAACACCCGTGCGTACCACTTTTATGAATAGCATTGATAATTTGTTCTTTTCTTTCTTCATTTGTATAATATTGTATTAATGAATTTTTGTGCATCCCTGCTTTTGCAAGTTGTTTTAATGCTTTTTTAGTTAGGATACCTTCATATTTGAAGATTATCCAATAAATACCTTCTGTTTTACACATTATATAATTGTTTTTTTTATTATTTCCATTTCAATTTCTTGTGCGGTTGGGGCGTAATTAGGACGTCCTAATTTCCTGGTCAAATTATTATGGGCATTTAAGATAAGTTTATTTATTTTTTTTTCTATATGTCTTAATTCATCCCATTCAGCTTCCTTTATAGAAGCTATGATATCACTTTCAGGAATACATTCCCCTGTTTCTTCATTGTATATGCAATTATCTTCACACATAGCTAGTCCAATTAGGCTCATATTAATTGTTTTATTTGTTTAGAAACCTCTTCTCCGTATTTCTCAGTAAGGAATTCAGATAGAGAAGTATCTACCGGAACACCTAATATTTTATCAAGCCGTACAACATCAATAGATGCTTTTCCTAAAGCTAAAGATAATCTACATAGAGGAATTTTTATCTTAAGATCATGTTCAAGCTTATGTACTTTATTAATACGTTGCTTAAACTTAATCTTATTCCCTTTAAATTTCTTTAATCTTTCATCTATTGAAATTTGAGAATGAATTATCTTATCAAGGTCTTCTTTCGCTTTGAGGTTGTTAAGACGTGTTTGAGCCTCTTCTATTGCAGATTTTTTATTTTTCTGTCCTAATCCATGATAAGCTAGTCCAGAGAATTCATTTATACAAAACCATAGTGCCCGATCATTTTGATAGACTAAAGCAGGATATGTACCATCCCATTTTGTTTTTAGGTTTACTTCATATCCCTCTACTTCTTCTACTTCAAGGTCTAAACTATCACCTTTTAATATTCTAAATTTTTTCATAATAAGTTTGTTTTTAAAATTCTAGAACTTCACAACTAATAACTGTTGAATGATTGTTTCATCATCAACTTTTAACGTTTTAAGTAATGAAATATTATATGCTGCTACATGGTAATTAGGATTAAGACCATGATACCAATCAGAGTGTACCCAATCACGAATAACTTGTTCAGTTTCATCTACACATTCGTTTTGAAGACGTTTTAATGCTACTTGGATTAGTTGTTCGTGATTGAGTGAATAAGCCTCTCTAGGCTCAAATATGGGCTTTATAATGGCTTTCTTAGGTGGTGCTTCAAAGCCAAAGAGATCAAGCTGTAAAGAGTTCATAATACTTCAATGTCTATTTCTTTTCTATGAGAAGGATAGGAATGACTTATTAAACGGTGTATTGCTTTTCTCTTGAGTTTTTCAATAGCTTTCTTTTTAGCTTCGGATAGATTCTTTGCTGAAACATAAGTTTGAAAAGGATCTAAATAAATTGTTATGTAATATCTTTTCATAACAACCCTTCATCTGAAAATGAATAATAAGATTCTTCGGTAACAATTAAATGGTCAAGAAAACTAATATCTAGCAATAACAATGCTTGTTTAATTTTCTCAGTTAGAGTAATGTCTTGCTCGCTAGG
>CAZCXZ010000111.1:9898-11258 GCA_964502705.1 Uncultured Candidatus Berkiella sp.
CGCTAGGATGATTGTGTGCTATGATAACAGAAGATGCTAATGCTTTGACTGCTTCTGCGGCTATTATCTTAACATCTGCTACAGTTCCGGAAACACCACCTTTTGATAACATAAACCAACCAATGGTATTGTTGGCTCTATTAAGAAGAATACAAAACATTGATTCATGAACTTCTATACTATCTGAAAACATCATTTTCATGTATTCATAAATATCTTTTGATTTGGTTATTTTAACCTTTTTATAATCCGAAGGTTCTCGAACAAGTCTTAACTGTTCTATGTATGATTTATATACTATCATCTCCAAACAGTTATTACATTAACGAGTTCTAAATCACCTTCCCAATCATAAGCATACCTTTTTACTTCTTCTTTAGTATGTTCATCAGGACGTGTCATAATTGAAAAGACATTATCCATTTCTTCTTCACTGCCGGAATAGATTATTCCTTTATTGTCTATGATTTTATACATTGTTAAGCAGTATTACGTTTAAATTCTAACACAAATTTTATATTTGGTTTTATTATCGCTAGTGATATATTGCATCCACTTTAGGAATTCAAGGATAGGACCAAACGTGCGGCTTGGTAAAAACTTGCCGGTTACATTGCAATCGGGGGTCCCTTGCCTATGTGTTACCATAATTAATGTATTTCAAGATTTAAATAATCATTACACATATAGGATAAGTCAACTTTTCCGAATCCTTTTTCTTTACGTAGCCATTCTTCAATATCATTATCATATCTAAAAATTTCTTTATTAGAGTATCTGATAATTTCAATTTTTCCATTAGTAAAATCTAGTACAGTTACATAACCAGAAGTATTTATTTCTTGTTCTTGAAACCAAAGTCTAGCATATAGATTAACCAGTCTGCCTAATGAATTATCATTATAGTCCATTACATATTCAGTAGTATCAAGCATCGGCCATAAATTAGCCGGTATAGCAGAATCAACATTTCTAAGTTCGTTTTTTGTATAAACTTTCTTCATTAAATCATTCTTTGTCATTTTTCAAACAGTTTTTGCGCCATTTAATAGCATATTCATACTCAGTTTCAGAAAGCATTCCAATGATTTCTTTAGGACATTCTTCTTGGCTTGGACCCATTGTTTCATCCATTTCTTTCCAGTAAATTTCATCATTAGCAATTTCAATTAAAACAACCATCCCAAATACATGATCTTTAGGGTGTTTTATTGCGGAATAGATTATATTCTTATGGTATTTATCTTTAGCTTTCTTTAAGCTACATTTTAACACCGAATACCCTGAGGTGTTATATTCTTCATTCATAAATCTTTTAGCATGTTCTAATGTGAAAGAAGTATGTTTTGCATCAGTATAA
>CAZCXZ010000112.1:0-11167 GCA_964502705.1 Uncultured Candidatus Berkiella sp.
CAATAGAATCTTGATCTACCTAAAGTAAAATTTCGCCAACTCCAATAACATAACTAATCTACCTTTTATAATCTGGTAGATGTTTCTCTTTGTGCCACCTAATCCGCGCAAAGTGAAAGTGTTTTGGTGTCTTCTATAGTAAATATAAGGTTTATTGATTAACAATACTTTGCCAGTTAATTCAGCTACTAGCCCCAACCACAGATCTTGGCCTATTTCTTTTGTTTTCGGAAAGGGAATCGCTTTTTTTAGGATCTCTTTTTTGAAAGCCATACAAGATCCATAATAAGAACTGCGAATTATATTTTTCAAAATTCCTTTTTTTGAACCGAATAATTTAAAAAAAGAGGGATGAGTCATCTTTAAGTTTTCGTCCGTAACGATAGAATCGTGTAAAACTAAATCATAAGAAATTAAAGATTCATTTATATCTTTTACCTTATTTTCAAGCCAGACATCGTCTTGGTCAGACAGATAAATAAAATCGCCGGAAGATTTAACTAAAGCATTTTGGAAATTCTGAATAGGGTCTCTGAACTTTTGAAATAGGAAAAGTTGGATTCTTGAGTCTTTGGACGCAAAATCTTGCAATATCTCGACCGTTCCATCTGTGGAAGAGTCATCTGATATGATGACTTCGTCATTTTCTGATAGTTGCTTAAGGATTGAATTGAGTTGTTCTACTATGTATTTCTCACCGTTATATGTTGCCATACATACTGAAATTTTAGGTTTCATAGATGTTACTCCCACTCTATTTGGATTTCATAATCTGAATACAAAATATTGTTATCTACTCTGTTTGAATCTGTTATTATTTTCTTCTATTGACATGTGTCTCTAAGGAAAAGATCTTGTCGGAAGAGTTCTGAAAAAGAGCGCTGATTTGCAAAATATATGAAAACCCAATTTTTTCCAATCTCTGGACCAGTGTTAATTTTACCAACGGTTCATGGAGATGAAAGAGGCTTTTTTTTAGAATCTTTTAAAGCTTCTGAATATTCTTCCTTGGGCATCCCTTCGTTGTTTCAACAAGATAATCACTCTAAGTCAAATAAAAATGTTTTACGAGGTTTGCATTTTCAAGCACCACCGATGGACCAGGGTAAATTAGTCAGAGTTGTTCGGGGATCAGTGCTCGATGTAGCAGTTGATATACGAAAAAATTCGAAAACTTATGGCCAATCGGTATCAGTTACTTTAACCGAAAAGAACCATGAGATATTTTGGGTTCCTTCTGGATTTGCCCATGGTTTTTTGGTTTTAGAAGACAATACGGAATTTTTATACAAAGTAACGAATGAATATTCTAAAGCTGATGAGGGGGGAATTCTTTTTAATGATCCTGCTCTTAAGATTGATTGGGGTATTGATGAATCCTTATGTATTTTATCTGATAAGGATAGAATACTTCCACTTTTAAAGGACCTAGTTAGTCCCTTTTAGTTATATTATCATCGTATAAATTTTTTAGTTAACACATAAGGATACTGAAAGACCTCAAATGAAAGCGAGAAAGATTCTTGTCACAGGTGGAGCTGGTTTTATTGGCTCAAATTTTGTTCATACAATACTTGAGTCAAATGAAGATGTTTTAATTACGGTTATTGATAAATTAACCTATGCAGGTAATTTAAAAAACTTAGAAAAATGGAAAAATGACCCCAGGTTGCAGTTTATCAAACTAGATATTACCGACAAATCAGAGTTATTTGCTAAGTTGGAAAATTCCTCTTTCTCCGAGATCGCACATTTTGCCGCGGAATCCCATGTAGACAGATCCATTCTTGGACCGGAAGAATTTGTGAAAACAAATTTACTGGGCACTTTCTATATGTTAGAATTTGCAAGAATGTTGCATTCGAAAAATGAACTTAGGTTATTCCTTCACGTTTCTACTGACGAAGTATTTGGCTCATTAAGCGAAGATGGTGCATTTACGGAATCAACTCCCTATGCGCCTAATTCTCCATATTCAGCATCGAAAGCAGGATCCGACCATTTAGTTAGGGCCTACTTCCATACATATGGTTTACCCGTGATCACAACGAACTGCTCCAACAATTATGGTCCATATCATTTCCCAGAAAAACTAATCCCTCTTATGATTTTAAATTGCCTACAGGGGAAGTCCCTTCCTGTTTATGGAACAGGAGAAAATGTCAGAGATTGGCTATATGTGAAAGATCATTGCCTAGCAATTGATTTGGTGATGCGAACTGGAAAGTTTGGCGAAACATACAATATTGGAACAAGAAACGAAAAAAACAATTTGGAGATTGTTTATAAAATTTGTGAGCTGATGGATAAAAAAAATCCGGCAGGTGCTCCTCATAAAAAATTAATTCAATTTGTCAAAGATCGGCCAGGACATGATTTTCGTTATGCGATCGATCCTTCCAAAATTGAAATTGAATTGGGTTGGAAACCTAAATATCAATTCGAAGAAGCGATTGAAGAAACCGTAAATTGGTTTTTGGAAAATAGATCTTGGTGGGAAGAGATTCTTTCTGGCGAATACAGCAAATACTATGATTCACAATATAAGGAATTGAGATAGTTATGAAGGGTATCATTTTAGCAGGCGGTTCTGGGACTCGTTTGTATCCTGTGACAAAGGTAGTAAGTAAACAACTTCTTCCTATATATGACAAACCCATGATCTATTACCCTCTTAGTACTCTTATGTTAGCAGGGATTAAAGACATACTAATCATATCCACCCCTGAGTCCACGCCACTTTTTCGCGATATGTTAGGAGATGGATCTCAATGGGGTATTTCACTTCAGTATGAAATATAACCTTCTCCTGACGGACTTGCGCAAGCCTTCCTCATTGGGGAAAGGTTCTTAAATGGTGGGGAACCTAGTGCTTTAATTCTGGGAGATAATATTTTTTTTGGACATGGAATGGAAGAGCAACTAAATGCAGCTGTTAATAAAAAATTAGGTGCTACTGTCTTTGCCTATCATGTAAATGATCCAGAAAGATATGGTGTTGTTGAATTTGATAGTGAAAGAAAAGCTGTTTCAATTGAAGAAAAGCCTATCAAACCTAAGAGTAGTTATGCTGTCACTGGTTTGTATTTTTATGATTCCAATGTAGTTGAGTATGCAAAACAAGTGAAACCTTCGAAACGGGGTGAACTCGAAATTACAGACCTAAACAGGATTTATTTGGAAAAAGGTCTTTTGGATGTTCAACTTATGGGAAGAGGGTATGCTTGGTTGGATACAGGTACTCACGAATCACTTCTTGAAGCATCCACCTTTGTTGAAACTGTTGAAAGAAGACAGGGTTTGAAAATTGCTTGCCCCGAGGAAATTGCCTACCGTAAGGGATTGATCAATAAGGCTGAATTGGAAAAATTAGCCGAACCCTTAAAGAAAAATGGATATGGTCAATATTTAATTCGCATTCTCAATGAAACAATATATTGAAATGGAATTATTAATTTATAGTTTATTATGAAGAGAATTCTTGTTACAGGATCTACTGGTCAATTAGGAAATGAGTTGCGTGTTCTCTCCAAGTTAGAGAGGGATTATCAATTTGAATTTCTAGATCGGTCCCAATTAGATATATCATCTGAAGAAGGCATTCGAAATTTCTTTGCGCAAAGCGGTACTTCCGAAATTTTTGCGATCATTAATGCATCCGCTTATACTGCCGTTGATTTAGCTGAGAAAGACCAAATAAATGCACGATTAGTGAATGCAACTGGTCCGAAGATTCTTGCCTTGTTGGCAAAATCGATCGGAGCAAAATTCATTCATATATCTACGGATTTTGTATTCGACGGAAATAACTCACGTCCTTATTTGGAATCAGATTCGAAGAATCCTATTTCAGTTTACGGCAAAACTAAGTCAGAGGGCGAAGATTTAGTTTTAGAGGCGAATTCAGATGCCACGATCATTCGAACATCTTGGGTTTTTTCCAAATATGGTAAAAACTTTTTTAATACAATTGCTAGGTTAGCTAAAGAAAGAGAAAGTCTATCGGTAATTGATGACCAAATAGGTTCACCAACTTGGGCGGGAGACCTAGCTCGGGTTAGTTTTCATGCGGCCTTGTCTGAGAAAAGCGGCATCTTCCATTTTTCGAATGAAGGAGTTGCTAGTTGGTATGATTTTGCTTATGAGATTGTTCGTGCACTTGGATATAATTGTAAAGTATTACCTATCGCGACAGAAGATTATCCTACCGATGCAAAACGTCCATCTTACAGTGTTTTAAGTAAGAAAAAGTTCAGAAGGGATTTTGTTTTTAAGAACGTTCATTGGAAGGAAAGACTATATAGTTTAGTGGATGAAATTAGAGAAGAAAGATGACAATCAAATTCTTGTCTATGGAAGCTGAGTATTTTTAATAAGAAGAAAGATTTATGCCAAAAGTGTCTGTAATTATGCCCGCATACAACGCGGTAGCCTACCTTGAAGAATCTGTAAACTCTCTAATAAACCAAACCTTTAGAGATTGGGAATTGTTGCTTGTGGATGATTGTTCCAAGGATGAGACAGCGACTCTTGCTAAAAAAATTGCTTCTTCTGATTCTCGTATTCAGTTTATACAAAAGGATAAAAACTCAGGATCAGCGGATACTCGAAATACGGGGATCAGGTTGTCCTCTGGAGAATATATCGCATTTTTAGATGCAGATGACCTTTGGGAATCGAATTTCTTAGAAACGATGATTCCATTTATGGAAAGTAAAAAAGCTGCATTTTCATTTTCATCTTATCGAATCGTCGATGAAAATGGGTTCGAATTTTGCGAGCCGTTTCTTGTTAAATCGAAAGAATATTCTTATCGGGATTTATTACATTACAATCGAGTTGGATTACTTACTGCTGTTTATCATGTACCAAGTGTAGGCAAAAAATACTTCGATCCAAGTTTGAAAAGCCTTAGAGATGATTATGCTCTTTGGTTGGATATATTACGAGATGGTAAGATTGCATACACAAACGAAGCCATTTTAGCAAGTTATCGTGTGAGGAGAGGGGCTGCTACATCTAACAAGAAAAAAGTAATGATTGCACATTTCCGAATGTTGAAAAACCGTGAAAATATTTCCTTTTTATATGCATTAGTGCTCACCTTGATTCATGGCTTTATGGGACTTCGTAAATATAGAAATAAATAGCCATCTCTAGATCGCATATATCCGTTTTTACCGCTTGACTTTCATTTATGTCTGTAATTCCTAGATAGTAGCTATGGTCGCTAGACGTAACCTCGGAACTACCGAGAAAGCAAACAAAACATCCCTAATCATTCCTATTTATAATGAATCCTCCCATTTGGAGGAGTTCCTAGGGAAGGTTGATTCCCTTCATTTGCCTACCAAAAAAGAGCTCGTATTTATAGACGATGCCTCTCGTGACAACTCCCTTGAGATTTTGAAAAAATTTCGGTTTCGTTCGGAACATAAAATTTTGAGCCAAGGTAAAAATCAAGGTAAGGGCGCAGCTTTACACCGAGGATTTATGGAAGCAACCGGTAATATCATTATTGTCCAGGATGCTGATTTCGAATACGATATGGACGAAATTCATATGCTGATTGAACCGATTGCTAAGGGTAAAGCGGATGTTGTATTTGGTTCTCGATTCAAAAAGGATGGCAGACAAGTTCATCGAACCTTTCACTACCTTGTTAATCGAATCCTCACTATACTTTCAAATTTCCTCAGCGGTCTTCATCTAACGGATATGGAAACTTGTTATAAAGCATTTAGAGCGGAGATCATTCAGAACATTAATCTGGAGTCAAAGCGTTTTGGTTTCGAACCTGAAATTACGGCAAAGTTAGCACGTCTAAAAGTTAGAGTACAAGAATTTCCTATTTCCTATTACCCAAGAAATTATTTAGAAGGTAAAAAGATAACATGGAAAGATGGTGTGGCTGCGTTGCGTCACATATTCTATTTCAACGTAATCGTTTCCAAAAAAAGTTTCTTCCAAAAATCAATGCCAGATAAATTCATTCCGAAAACCGCCAATTGGCTTTAAGATGAAGAGAATTTCTTTTCTCCTATTTGACTTTTTATTCTTTCTTGGTTTTTTAAGTCTTTTTTTGGGAGAAACGAATCAAAAGTTTTTTAGAAATGATGCAATTGGTTTAGGTTTCTTTCTTTTTTCAGTTTATTTTATCTGGAATTATTCAAAGAAAAGAAACTCACTGACTTCTTTATTCCATCTTTTATTTGTTATTTTGCTTTCTAATTTCGTTTTCTTTAAGTTAGCAGAATATGACCCCATTCAACTTTTACCAGAAAAACTAGCGATCAAGTTATTTATGTTTTTCTGGGCACTCGGTATAATTTACTTACATGCAAAGTGCTCAGAGAAAGATTTTTTTGCTTTTGGTAGCATCTTCGCAATCCTCCCCTGTTTTGTTACTTCAAATTTTATGAGTTATCCGGTGATTCCAATCGGATTTGCTCTCGGTCTCTTAGTAAGACACCAAGAATCATTTGAAAAAAATGTTTCAGGTTATATAATCATTGGTTCTCTTGGCTTTGTCTATTGGATCTGGAAAGATTGGTATGACGACTTTGCCTTAATTAGAATTATTCTTTTGTTTGAGGTATTAGTTTTTGTTTCTATAGCCAGAACTTGGAAAGACTCAATCAAACAAAGGATAGTGGATGGATTGCTGATAGTATTTTTGATTAATGCTATTGTATTATCAGTGAAAATGTATTTTGAACCGAATTTCAAAATCGGTGCCTACCGCGAGGATGTTTTCTTAATTCCCGTTAGTTTAATCGGGTCCAATTCGTTTTTAGTTTTGGGATTGGCAGTTTATTCCATTCACGCTGACCATAAATATAAAAATATGTTTTATATCGGAGTTTTAATTTTTGCTTCTTTTTTGCTGATGGTATCTGTTTCTAGAATTTCCATTCTGTCAGTTGGACTGCTGGTGTTTTTTATCATATGGAATCAGCGATCCAATTTTGGACGAAGAATTTTGTCATTCCTTTCCCTCCCATTGATGCTTCTGTATATTATGTTTTTGATATATTCAGAAAAAACTTTGTTGGATATTGGAACGATCGGAATTCGTTTCTCAATCTGGAAACTCCATTTTTTTTCTACCCTTACCAATGCTCCGGTTTTTGGTTTGGGCTTCAATCCTGAAAAAATAATTCCATTTTTGGATATTCGTTATTTATCCATCGCTGATTTAGATTTTGTTAAAGAATATATGATCCATTTTCATACCTTTCCTTTAGCTCATAATTTATACTTTCAAATGTTAAGCTCCGTCGGTGTTGTCGGATTATTTGTTTTTTTCTATTTCGTATCCGTTTCTCTCTTCCGCTTTTTAAGACGTTATACTACATCTTCTCCGAGAGAAAAAATCTTAGCTTCAATTCTTGTTATTTGGTTGCTCCATGAGTTTTTAGATTTTAGTAGTTTGGAAATTGCGAATGTTTTCTTTTTGGGTATCATTCCCGTTTGTATTTATAACCCTGATCACGAAATTGAAAAAAATAAAATAATACTCAATCCATTTTTCTCAAAAATCTTTTTAACGATTTCCTTTTTCATTCTTCTGTTGTTTTCTATTCGGTTTGGTTTTGTCGAACAGTCTATTTTTAAACACCACAAAGATGTTCAGCTTTCTACATTTTTTGAATTTCAAGCTAAGACAAATCCTTCTCTACGAAATTTTGGAGCTCAAAATTCAGAGCTTCTAAAGAATGGGAAGATGCATTTCCTCGGCGAGAGGTATTTTTTTCTAGAACTTGCACTGGCGGCTGGTACGGAAAGGGAGTCGGGATTACTTGTTCAATGTTTCGAGACGATGCCTCGGAAAGAACTTTGTTTTGCTAATTTAATGAATTATGTTTCTAAACAACAGAATATGGAAAACTCGATTCATATGAGTCGATATTTTCTATCAGCACAAGATCCATTTGGAATCTATAATCGGGATTTTTTATGAAAAAAAAGAAATCAATATCTTTTGTCATTCCTTGTTTGAACGAGGAACGTACTTTACCATTAGTTCTAGAAAAGCTTGTTACGATCCAAAAAGATTATAAGAGTTTGTATGAAATTGAGATTTTAGTTTCAGATAATGGTAGTATTGACAAGTCAGTAACGATTGCAAAAAAGTTCGGTGCGAGGGTGGTATCTGCAGCGGAAAAGGGTTATGGTTCTGCCCTTGATACAGGGATTCGTAGTGCGAAAGGTGAAATTATTATTTTTGCCGATGCAGATAATACTTATGACTTTTTAGAGTCTCCAGCTTTAATCGAAAAACAAATTGAGACCGATTGTGATATGGTGATTGGTTCTCGTTTGGATGGTAGAATTCATAAAGGGGCTATGCCATTCCTACATCGTTATTTGGGGACACCGGTAATCAACTGGATCATTAATTTGCTTTATGCAAAGAAAACAAAGATTCGTGATAGCAATTCTGGCTTTCGTTGTTTTAAGAAAGAAAGTTATTTAAAGTGGAACGTAAAAAGCAAAGGTATGGAATTTGCGTCCGAACTTTTGATAAAAGCGCTGATCCATGATTCGTCCATGTATCACGTACCTGTTTCCTTATATCCTGATATGGCAGGCAGAATTCCCCATCTTCGCACATGGCGTGATGGAATGAGGCATTTGTTAAGGATTTTATTTTATGGATCGCATCTATTTGAACGAGTAGGTATTTTTATATTTTTCCTTGCTTGGTCGCAGCTTCTTGTTTCTGTTTTTGTTGGGAAGGTGATCACATTATTTGGCGCGAATTTGTATGGATTACATTCAATGGTATTGTTTTCTTTTTTATCTGTTCTCGGGCTGAATCTATGGGGAACAGGACTACTCATTGCAACAAAACAATCTAAGATATCAAAAACATTTGAACGAATACTCGCATTGGAAGAGGATAAATTATTTTTCAGTCTCATTGTGGGTTTTTTAATTATACTCATCAGTTCTATTTGGTTATTCATTCGTTGGCAATCCGGTGGTTTTATATTTATTAACCTAGAACGTGAGTTGATATTTGCTTCTTCACTTAGTTTAACACTTTTGGTTTTTTCTCTCTTTGCTGTAACTGCACATATTATCAAAAGAGATTGAGTTTGAAGTTTCCAACTCGGTTTGTTATTTACATTTTACTCTGTTCTGTTCCGTTTTTCTATCGTCTCAAATGGAACGGCAGTGGTGTGTTTGTCTCTAGCGATCCTGAGATTAAATATTATCAAGTTGTACATTTGTTAGAGGGTGGAAATCCTGAAGAATGTTATTTCCCTGCCAAGAAAATAGGATTTTCTCTAGCTTCGATTCCTATAGGTTATCCTTGGGCTTTTTCATTGTCAGATGGAAGATGTTTGTTCCAATACCCGATTTTGTTTACTTATTTACAATGGCCTATGGCCGTATTATTCGGTCCGACTTCAGTTACGTTTCTTCCCATTCTATTTTTTTTAATTAACTTTTTACTTTTAGATAGAATTTTTTCCCAGATGAATCTATCCGAATCGAAAAGGATTTTACCTGTAATTCTTATTCAATGTTTTTCTCCCATTTTTCTATCGTCTTTAGATTATTCGGAACTTACACTGACTAACTTTTTTCTGCTCGTTTCTGTATCAACATACTTAAGTTATACGAAAGATTTTGATTACCTTTTGGGTGCATTATTTACGATTGCGGTTGTTTTTACTTTTAACTTGAGACCAGAAGTAACGATTTCTATTGTTTTCTTTTTGGGATTTGATTTTTTATTTCGAAGAGATCATATTCACTTTCTGAAAAAAGTTTGGGTCATCGCACTTTTTGCAATTTTTTGCGAGTCTATTTTTGTTTTTTGGAACCAATCTGTCTTCGGACATCCTTTAGGTATGAGGGGCCTGAGTTTATTAAATGATATTGGTGAAGGTGGATCTCGGAACTATTTGCAGGATTTCGTTGCTGATCTTTGGAAATCAGATTTCAAAATTGGAATTTTTTATGGTTATCCTTTGCTTTTTTTAGCATTAGGTTCATTTCTGTTGGTTAAGGAAAAATCCAAGTTAGTTTTCCTCGTTGCTGGTTTTGTGTTTTTACTTTCCTTACCGTTTCTGTCTCCGTATCGCGCTGGAGTTGGAATTTTCGGAATGAGGTATTTTGAATCTGGGATTTATTTATTTCTGATAGGATCATTTTCCATTTTTGCTGATCGACTGAATCTGAAGTGGTTTGGTTTACTTCTTATACCTTTTTTATATTTTTCCTATAAATCTGATTTAAATGCCATTAAACAATGGTCATCCGGTGCAAAAATGTATCGGGATGTACAAGACCAAATCGATCAATTGAAGCCGGATTTGATAGTGCAAAGAGGGTTATCAATTTCCTATTTTATGGGAGAATCATATACGAAATACCCACAAATTACCGTTTACTCTCAGGAAGATTGGATTCGGGTAGAAGAAGTAGCGAAATCCAAAAATCTGAAAATTCTCTATTTAGAATGGAAGGATAACGGTTTGGTTAAGGATGAGTTTTCCGAAAGGAATTGGAAAAACAAATTTGATATTAGTTTTAAATTGAGACCAGTCAACTATAAGGTTAGGTCCGAACATAAACTGGCCCATTTTGATGGGATTTTACTAGAAGTGAAGTAGTCGAACATTTAATAGGTTTTGTTTGTAGTCTATTTAAAATAGACTACACAATTCTCAAGTGGTTTTATCTTTTTGGGGAATTGGTTTTTAACCCAGGATTGTAAAGGCAATACAAATTCTTGGTTTAATTTTGGATCTTTGTCCGCCAATTCCAATGGTGTTTGGTTGCACCATTGTACAAAATCGACATTCTTTACTTCATCCATTACCTTCGTAACATCAACTGCGAAATTTTTTGAGAATACTGGATCTATGTAATTAACTGGTTGGACATATTCCGTTGGGCTTAGTTGGTTTAAAAAAACATATGTGGCATGAACACCACTCGCAACAAAAACAGTTCCTCCACCTAACTTCAGAATATTACTGGCAATGACTCTACTATGGTCAGGAATATGAGAAAGATCTTTTTTCCAACGATTGCTAACTGAGTTCCAGGAATACAAAACTAGAATTAAAGCAAAGAAGGATAGCTTCCAATATACTTTTCTTGCCGGTGTCGCCAAAATGGCAAGTGGGGGACCAATGCTAAAAAA
>CAZCXZ010000113.1:0-11154 GCA_964502705.1 Uncultured Candidatus Berkiella sp.
ATTACTTGACCACTACACCCAGTAGCTCGCATGCTTTTGGGATATTTACTTCATATTCCCTCCATGTTAGGCCTTGGCTACTTGATATATGTATTCGCTGATTTTATAACGCCACATTTAATATCAGCTGGTATTGCAGATAGCGCAGGTATGATAGTCAACCCTTACATTCTACCTATAATCCTCCTGATGGAAATAGGCATTATGGCTGGCGTTTTTTATAAGGAACGACAGAACGCTAAAGCTGCGACGCTAGAATTTGATTCCACCCCTACAGGGAAACGAATTTCAAAAACGATTAAAGCAATCTGTAAAAAAAATAATCTTTCTGTTCCTGAACGAACGCTAGGTTCAGGTTATTCAGCAACTGGAGAATACTGGGCTCATGCCAGAGGCTGGCCAAACGCTGAATGCATCACTATTTCTCAAGATTTATATGACGACTATAAAGATAAAGTGATTACACAAAAAGAATTAGAGCGCGTTATAGGCCATGAACTTGGTCATATCTATTATAAGCATTCTCTAACAGCAGTTGCTTCAGATTTTCACATGATCTTTTCATTCATGATGATTGGTTGTTTTATATTATCAACACTTTTATGTCTGAATATTGGCCTGAGTGCATTATTATTTTCAAACACCGTGAGCGTAGAATCATTAACGCTACTTGGCAATATACAACTTTTCAATTTTGCCGCTTTTATATTAAAACATACTTCTACAATATCTGGCATGATCATCTCTCGTGCGAGCGAATCTCAAGCAGAACTGGCGGCCTGTCAATTCGGTTCTCCAAAATCTGTTTACAACATTAATTTACGGTATTCAAAAGATAAGCAACCAGACTCGAGCTACATACCTGAGCTTTCATTCTCGGATAAAATAGGGAACACAAAAAAGACATTCTTGAATTACTATCAGAGTTGGTGTGAAACGCATCCCTCAAGAAAAGAGAATGCAGACGATATCGCTTTGTATTACCCTAGCGTGAATAATCCAAAGAGACGGTAAATCAAAGCTCTATGGTGTCAGGTATGCCTGCCCCACTACTGGATTAGTCGCAAGAAAAGCAGTGTATAGAGGTTCTGATGGCACAAAGCTACGCTACATGGATATCGATATATATCCCCTCAAGAGTATGTGCCAAGATAGATGCATAGATAAGCTTTGCGAGATAATAACGTAGGAGGTCTATACACCGTACTTGACCCCGTTGTCTCACATTTTTGATCTATTTAAAAAATGTTGTGTTTTGCCTGCTTTTACATGTAGTTCACTGATCCTAGTCTGTCCTTCTCTTAATAGATCGTTTGTTTCATTATTCACACCACGTGTTTTACGTACTGCACTAATTGAATCGTTCAATGCAGATTGTTGTGTTTGAACCTCTGCTTGCTTTGTGGTTAATTTCTCTTGACGCACTGCGATGATTGCCTCACTACTCATGTTATTTTTATCTGTAATGGTTTTTCGGAGTGCAATCATTTGTTCACGGACCTGTTTTTGTTCAACTTTAGGATCAGATCCTTTGGCTTCTTTAAGTGCTTTTAATTGACCTTCTGTTTCATCACGCTCTCTTACTCTTTGATTGATTTGATCCATCACCCGTTTTATATCTCGGTCACTATTATCAAGCTGCGAAATCAACTCGCCCAACGACTGAATGCTCTTATTGCAAGCATCCATTTTCTTTTGAAGTGCTTCTATTTGTTTTTGGGGCGGGTTATCAATCTCCTTCGATAATTCACCGTTACGCTTTTCAAGGTTTTTAAGTTGCACTTTCAGCAACTCTATATCATTTTTATGATCACTCAAAAGCGTATGCAAAGCACTTTTAGAAACGTGTTTACTCTTAGACTGGCTATCTTGCAACAACTTTTCTTCTTGCTGTAAGGCATTTTTTAGATCGGCAAGATTTTTAGCTATTTTCAGTGGCTTTTCTAATAATGCCGCAATCTCTGCATAGATTGGTTGAGAAGTAAGCAGCATGGGAGTACGTGCATGTGCCATTCTATACGCTGTTTGTTTATCCTGCAGAATTGAACGCATCTGTTCAATGATCAGCGCCGCATTAGGGTTCTTTTCGGTTGTCAGACGCGCTATAAGCCCATCCTTCATACTCTGCACCATTTATTTACTTATGTCACATCATAATACCATGAGAGAATTCCTCAATGTGGTGTAAATACATATTCTTGCTTTAACTATACTTAACAAAGCTCTTTAAAATTGACAAGGCCCTTAATGATGACAAAATTAAGAACACTTGAGATCAATGGCAGCGAACTGTCGTTTGTTCATTTTCTTCACCATGGTTCAGGTGGGCTAACCTCAATTTATCAAGAAGAGAATGGGCAAAAATACATTTTAAAATCCACTTTAGGTGAGGATGCAACACATGAGGCGGTTTTAAATCAACGCCTTAATCGATTATATTTTCATGAAAAAGCTGAAGGCTCCGAAAAATTATTGCTTAGTTATATTCCGGGCGAAGATGTCGACCGATTTTTAGCTGTTCATTTAGATATACCACCGATAGATGAAATAGGTTGCGCCTGCTTTTCTGAGGCTTATTTAAATAGCCCGTTTAATAATTTTGCCAGTGGTTTAGATCGAAATATCACTATCGCAATCAAGTTAGTACAAGCACAAGAGGCACTTGTGAAAAACGACATTGTGCATTCGGATATTCAATTGGCTAATTATGTTATTGCCGAAAGCAATCACAATATCACTGTTGAGGGCATTGATTTTGGCGCAGCCATAGACCTTGAAAATGTTCCAGAACAGAAGAAACAACGGTTCATCAAAAGTAACATCAGTTCACTCATTGAGGCACTGAAAGCAATTTTGCCACAAGAAACTTATCTCTTAATGACGAGTAAACTTAAGAAGAACACTAGTTATAATGATATCGTATCAGCTTTAGAGCAACAGCTTACCCCCAAGTCTACTCTAACTAAAAGGTTTACACCATCGTTTATGAGCAGTTCTACAGATGCTAGCAGCTCCGAAGAAATAAGCGTTCCCGTAACTCAAAAAGTCATCAATCGACGCCATTTAGATTTTATTCAACGACGTTTAGAAGCAAGTATTCGCAAAAAGAATGTCGATGAAGCCGACACCTATTTACACCATGGTGGCAAGTTGGATAAAAAAATGATCGATCAACTGAATGCTAAAGGCTATGAAGCGATATTAAGCGCCATGCAACCTTATGTGGAAGAATACGAAGTTGAAAAAATAACGAATAAACTAAAAGAAAGCAAATTAAAATAGAAGCAGATCTTGCCAACCCATCCGAAAAAGCAGAAATAACCAGAGAGACGATATAATGAGTCAGATATCGCCCCTCATTCCTACAGACTAACGGCAAAACTGCCTTGATTAATGGCATCCAGAAGCATGCAAAAGAATCAATAATGATCCAAGTAGCGATTTGACACTTTGTCATTCATCTTGGAACAATCACGCTTTGTCAGACAATAAAATGGCTACTAGCAAAAAATCTTTGAATATCAACCTACTATTTGCCACTTATTATATTCACTCATTTATCTCAGAATTATTCTGAGATATTAAACATTGTTAAAATGATAATATTTTGCCGATCAGTTTCGTGTAAATTCCAGTTTAAATGTAATAGGTGATTTTATGATAATCGGCTCAACGAAAAAGCTTAGTAAAGATGTGAAAGTTAGATACAACGCTGCGGTCATTAAAGGCGATTTAGAGCATGTAAAGTCATATACATCACAGCTAGCATTAGACCCAAAAGATAGAGACAATTCTGCCATCGATGGAATTGAATGGTCATTACATGAATGGTGTAACCAAAAAAACCTTCAAGTGGTCAATTACTTTTTGAGTCTGCCACAAACGCGTAAATGGTTTGGTGAGCGTTCACGACCTATCGAACTAACAAGCGGTTTGAGCTTCGATTTTTATGCTAATGAAAAAGTAGAGCGAGAGCAAAAATTTCATCAAATTTGCAAAAAAATATGGAAGAAGCTTATAAAGCTTCGTTTAACTGATTCAACATTGGCAGCTGATATCATCAATCACTTATTGCAAATTTCACAAGACTGTCATTTTAGCGTGCCAGCTGAATTTTTGTCATACAAAAGAATGAGCCTTTCATCGGTTTGGAATGCATTTACCGCTATGCCAGCGCGGGTATCTAGTTTCTTATTTGGCTCGAGTGAAAGCGCTTCAGCTGATGCACATGATATTAACACGCCTAAAAGCCCAGCTATCAATGATAGTGATGATAGCGATTCTGACTATAAACCCGAGTCTGACAGTGATGATGACAACGATGAGGACTATCAACCCGATTTCGATGGCAACGATAATAGTGATAGTTCGTATGATAGCGAATTCGATAGCGAGACAGAAAGTGACACCGATATCAATCATTTTGATTTAATCGCTTATCGGAAGTGGCAAGAATCTGAAGGTATGAAACAAACTGCGAAGAGAGCGCAACCTGACAAACCATCAAGCAGTGACAATGTAGGTTCAGATGTTGCACTCCCAAAAAGACAGCGTAGAAACTAACACTTTGTCTTGTAAGGGGTCAGTTAAGCCTGCGACCTAGTGGATTTGTCGCAAAATTAGTTGGGTCAAGGCTTACCTGACCCCTTTGTCTTTTTTTTTTCAATATCATCATTTTGTATTCGAACTATAAACTACATTTAGGATCCATTTTGCTTTTTTCGCAATATTATTATCTTCAGATTGCGCTAGTGAATGCAGTGCTTTTTCAAAATCCGAAGAAATAGCCACCCCTTCGTATTATCGTAGTTTTTTGGTGTTCCTATCTTCCAGGTATTCCATTTCAAATGGTCGATAGTCAGGTGTGCATTGGGTAGGTGGACAACAAGTGTCTGCTATAGAATCAACACATTGATTCGAGGTCTCAGCCCCATAAGCGGCCATCACTAATCCGCAAATATTTCCGTCTATAGCAGCTTCCGTTGAAGCGACACACCAGCCAGTCAATACCGTCAATTTGCAAATTAATTTCGTTAATATATTTTCCAAAGGATATTCTATCTCTTCAGTTGATAAGGGATTATTCTCTCTTAAATCATTTCCTAACATGGTAACCTCTGCTCAATAAATAGTTAGTATGCTATGTGAATCCTGTTATAAATACTCTTGGAAAAGAGCTTAATTATAAATGAGGTCAATTAACTTGTGGGGCCAGGTATCCTGCTACCCTACCGGATTAGTCGCAAGTTTAGCTGGGTCGCGAGATAACCTTACCCATTTGTCTTTACCTTAAGTCAGCTTTAACGTAGGAATATTAATCGCATCGGTTCTGCTGAGGCCGCTTGTCTGTAGGGAGGCTCAATTAGTGGCCTGTTGGTCAGCACGCTATTTCTGTAATGATTAAAAATTAAAGGTTGATTTTGAGAAGTATGATAATCGAGGATCTCACGAGGCGTTAAGCCAAAAGCAGAGTTTAAATTTGATATTCTCGAGAACAGAGCCCTGTTTTCTGGAATTCGGACCACGATATTCATTTCTAAATGATGAGCAAGCGTCGATATTTTAACTAAATCCTGAATCGTTGGATTATCAACATTGCGGGTTAATGACATTATCTGTCTCAAAATGGTAAGCTGCTCATCAGTATACTCATTGTTTCGCACAGCAATCGCATAGATCTGATACCAATAGGATGAATTGGTGGGTTCGAGTTGCGCACATTTTTTAACACAAAAAAATGCTCTTGCATCATCTGATAGTGCCGTCGAAAATGAATAGATTAAAGCAAGCTCCCACCAAAGTTTTATGTTGTTAGGGTTTTGTTTTAATACTTCTTTTAAACAAAATGTTAGATAAAACTCCAAATTATCTGCTTGGCTTCTTTCTGCTGGGACATTGCTACCGGCGAAAGATAGCCGCTGCTCTCTAAATTTGGTTGCAAGATCGCTCCAATCCTTTTCGTTATAGCTTTCTCTCATTTGTTCAAGTTGTTTCATCATTGATGGAAAATTAATTGGCATGAAACCTGCCCCCTATGAATACAATACAGGGTTTATTATACATAGTTAGAAAATTAGATATATAAGAAAAAGCTTTATAAGTGTATGGGGGCAGGTAAGCTAGAAGTGGTATGGGTAGACCTTGCCGATCGCTTTTGCTTCATAATTTCTTCTTTTTGTTACTCTATTAAATTTATCATTCTGCTCTTCAGGGATCGAACAAATTATGTTTGTTAACTTATATAATTTATCAGGTATGCCCGGCGACCCAGCTAGATTAGCTGACAGATTGGTTGGGTGGTGAGATAAAATTCCCCCCTTTTGTTTAATCAAGATATTGCGTAGGTGTTTTCCCAAGCCACTGTTTAAAAACCTTTATAAAGGCACTCACACTGTTGTAGCCTAGCGATAATGCAATCCACGATACTTGTTTACCTTGAGATAAATATTCTAACGAACGCATTACTCTAGCTTGTTGACACCATTTGGCGAATGACATTCCTGTTTGCAAACGAAAATGACGAGTAAATGTGCGTTTGCTCATATGCGCCAATACTGACCAATACTCAATTGATTCGTTCACAGCAGGTTTACTCATAAATTCCTTTGCCACCAAAGCCAAATTTCTATCATTTGGCATAGTTAATGATAACGGCATAGCCTTGGCACTTTTTATTTCATTTAACAAAACACGCATGAGATTATTATCAGCGCTCAACCACTTTCGATTATTTACCTTTACAAATCGAGTAATAATTTCCTGAATTAAACTTGTGGTTGAAAAAACGAAAACATGTTGTGGTAATGTCTTGCAAACCCTTGCATCAAAGTAAAGAAATACAGCATCCGCGCTGCCGATAATTTTCGCTTTGTGCACTATTCCTGCTGGTATCCATCCTGCTTGCCCAGCGGGAATGATAATTTTCTGCTCTTTAAACTCAAATGAAATGAGACCTGATTTTAAAATAAACAACTGGCATTCTTGGTGGGAATGCCACTTAGTCACATGTGATTTGGGATGGTTAATAGTCTCAATAATGAAAGGCTTTTTCATGACTTGGCCCAAACGCGCTATAAGTTAACCCTTTCAAGATAACTGATTTCAAAACATAATGCTACTCTAGTCTCTTGGTTTAGGAGACAATTATGCTAAATTTTATCAGAAAAATCGCGATTATCGTTGGATCAGTAATGTTATTAAGTACACCCATTCAAGCCATAGCTTCAGAAACAGATGTAGTGATAAATACATTTAAATGGTTCAATCAAATTTCAAGTGAAAAACGGTCACCTTATTCCATGAGTGATGTTGCAAAACATTTCAGCGACGATGCGAAAATGATAACCAACGATAAACTTGTTTGCAAAGGTATTAAAGAACATTATGATCACTTTGTTGAGTTAAATAATCATTATCAATCGCTTCAAGCAGATATTGACTCTATTGATTTACGAAAATCTGGCGATAGGATTTATTTGCATTACACCATTAATGCTAAAGATTTAAATAATCAGACAAGCAAAATTCATGTAATGGGGTACATGGTCGTTAAGAATGAAAAAATTGCGTTGTTTAATGAAATTATTCATAAAGAGTTGACCTAAAAAAGGTCTATGGGTTCAGGTAATCCTACGTTCCAACTAGATTAGTCGCAAAGTTGGTTGCTAATGAATGTGGACAATCCTAAAGCGCGTAAATATAAATAATAACTTTGCCCCTTTTGCTTTAGACTTTTTTACTCAAAAAGAATAATGCAAATTTTATGCATTACGTAATACATTATTCTTCCTGAAGCTTATCAAGCAACTGATACATTTCATCTTTGTTAAAGCCAGCATCTGTTGTTTCCTAGGATTTATTCCTATAGCATTAATATCTCAACTTGACGGGTCTTCTCGACAAGGACAACTCGAGAACTGGTCTCCTCCTAGTTTAAAGTCTAAACGGGTCCGTCGCGGTATAGATATATTTTATGAGGTGACTAATATGATTGACGGTATCAATACAAATGAAGAACAACTCTTAGTTGAAAAGGGCACTGCTATGAGCAAAGCGGCCATATCGGCAAAGCAACAAGCTTATAGAGGTCGTCCGATTAACGAAAAACAATTATTAAAGAGCGCTAATAAATTTGGCCAATTCTCAAAGGACTACATTGATGCTTACCGTAGTGCTTATGAAAAGGATAAAAATTCACATTCTAATAATGATTTAAATAAAATATATAACCAAGCCAGGCATTGTGCCAGAAGAAGATATGACAATCATGAAAAACTTGGCGCACCAAATTTAGAAAACATATCTAAAAAAGCTTATAATAAATATGGCGATAATTCTGTGTTTTACACCGTTTGTTACGCCTCACATTATAATAATTTGCTTCGTAAGAAGAACAAATCAATTATCCCCTCGCTCAATATGCCACCATTAAAACGTGGAAACACCTCTACATTTTCACAAAATACCGCAGTAGAAAATACAGTTCTTCCTAATGTTCAAGATGAACCAATTGATCTTAGAAATAGCTTAAGTGACTCTACTGATAATCTTTTAATCAACATGCTATGTGATTTAAAGAGCGGAAATGAGTTTACTCCTGACATGGTTATTAATGTTCCATTACCAGTTATGTTCAGTTCTATGTCTGCAGTACGCGATGATAGCAATGAAGAAAATGCTACTCAAAATGACTATAAATGTTCTATGCAAAAGCTGAGCTAAGTCTATAATCTATTCCGGTGGGTTAAGCAATTGCAAGCCCACCGGGCTGCTCCGAATTTGGGGTCAGGTAATCCTGTATCGCCTCCTTACATCCTATTCCATACATGAGATATCGCTTCAATAGAACTAAAGTAATCTGATAATGCTGTCGCACTACAAGTAGGTAAGAAAACATTTGAAGCATGTGGAGTAGCACACTGCTTATAAAGTGAAAATTGGCTTAACATACATTGATCCTTTTCTATTCATTCATTACAGATTACCGCGCGGATATATATCCTCACAGCGTTTTGTGATCTTGCTGTAAAATCTTAAAAAAGCTTTAATGCTTATGCAGATAAACGCAAGATAAAATGCGAGTGATTAAAGTCGGAGAGTATTAAGAGTAACCTGCAAATAATTGCACATTAAGATTCAAACGAAGGAAGTTTTTCGTTCGCACAAAGGATTGAATTGTTTGTAAATAAGTATGAATTTTTGAACTTTTCATAACTGCTTAGTATTAAACGGACTTGCTTTATATTTTCCGAGAAAGTATACATATAAAACATTACAAATCAATGGTTATCATGGTCTAAAGGGATCAGGAAGCCTGCGACACAACTGAATTAGCCCCATGATTAGTTACACCTGATAAAGCACCTGTATTAGCTAATGAAACTAAAAAGAGGATTTAAAAACGATGGTATGTCATGACAGACTCGCTGTCACCTTTATCTTTAACCACCGGGAACAGATCTGATCGTGGGTTTCTTAGACATAGTAACCGTTTGTTTGTCATGGCTTTGGCAGCGAGCTCTACAAGCTGCATTTTCTTCGTTATAAGCGAAGTCCATGCCGCTTCTAGCAGTAAGTTGCTGTTTAACGTTATAGTCACCAATACCTGTTGCAAGCCAATTTGAATTTAATTGAACATGTGATATTTGATGTAACGCAGTGGCACCTTCACTTAGAAATTTCGCCACAAACCATGTTCCCCGCATTTCGAACCGAGTCATCTAAAAATTCAAGATAAAGCGAATCAATATTAGGCTCATACTGAAGAGAACTTTCGATAGTTTTTCTCACATGATCCCACAGCGCCTCACCTTTAATATCGGTTGGTTCACATTTGATAACTTTAAAAGAATCGAGCACATCCTTGATTACTGAAATTTCAGGTCGCTTTTCTTGCCATTTTTGAAAAATAGTTCTGACTGCACCTTCCGGTGCCCCAGTAAGCGCAATAAAGTTCACACCCAAATCTTTAAGAACTCGCATTTTATCGATTGCAGCTTGGCTACCAAAAAAAGACATGTTCGCAGTCATGCCATATCCTGAAAAGCGATAATTCAGCGTGCCATCAACATCAAATGAAACGAAACACTTTGATTTAGGATCCGATTTTACTTTTGTAATGATGTCATCTAGGTATTCTGAAATAAGAATATCCATTTCAGCTTCCGTTAACGGCGTACCCAAGCCTTGTGGTACATCTGGATTATCACCCTTGTTTGCAGTCATAACACGGCAATGTATATCGAGTGTGGCCTTATCGTTGTAGTCACCTATCATGTAACTACTCCTAAATTTTCAATGCTTGTAATAAAGCGTAGCAAATATGTAAGAGGGCGACCCATTTGGATGCAGCGTAGCCTGGGCAGCGGGTATACCAGCCCCCTTAATCCCCGATGGTTGGCCTTGCTACCAGCAGTTCAATTATGACAATATATTTGGAGTTCTTACTAACTTGAGATTTAAAATCCTTGTGTAATTGCACTCATTCGAGCACGAACCCAGCCAAAAGCGAATTCATCAGCACTGATTTAGCGCCGCCAGTCACTCTCTAATATCGTTTGATTTATTTTTAATATTTAAACTAATTTAATTAGAGGTGTTGTTATGCTTGTATCAAATCTATTAAATATTTCATCACAAGATTGGGCTAAAGCTGAAGCCTATTTTAAACGTAACCCCGATCATTCAGTAATGAAAAAAGGCGTCGATAGTGTCAACTATTCATTTTTTCAAAACCCTAAAGACCATCTTATCTTTGCCAAAGGCACACTATTAGGAAAGGGCGGATTTGGAAAAGTCAAAATTGCACAAAATAAGCAAGGTCAAAATTTTGCCCGTAAAACTATTATTCGTAATAATGCGGGAGATCAAGTAAGAATCGATAACGAAGTATCCATTTTAGGTAACGTTGGGATGCTCATCTCTTCTAATAGTTATATGTCATTAACTAAACCCTATAAACATGGCATTTGTAATATCAAACAATCCATTGTTATGGAATTCGCAGGTGAAGAAAATTTAGCCGATTTGTTGTTATCGAATTCCCTAAACAACGATGAACGTAAATCTGTTGCCAATCAAATTGCGCAACAGTTAAAAATTATTCATAGCAAAGGCATTATTCATGCAGATATCAAGCCTCTTAATGTCCGCATT
>CAZCXZ010000114.1:0-10912 GCA_964502705.1 Uncultured Candidatus Berkiella sp.
AAAAACCCAAATCCTAACAATATGGAAAATAATATCACCATGATTGCAACGATTATTTGAATCGACTTTAATGTTACTTTCTTTAATAGCTTGTTTCCTAAAAAAGCTCCTATTATTGCTGCACAGACAGAACAAACTATAAGAAGTAAATTATTTTCTATGTTGATTGAATTAATTCTAGTAGCATATACGCTCAATCTGGTAAAATCGACAAAAGCTGAAATAACAACTGCTGTAGAAATAAATTCTTCTTTGGATAATCCGGCTTTAATAAGAAAAGCACTTCTAAGTGCTCCTTGATTTCCAGATAATCCTCCAAAAAAACCGCTCAAAGCACCACCCAAAAATAATTTATCTTTTCCGAATTCTAGATTTTTAAAATAAGGAATAATTTCTATCGAAGCGAAAATAATCAGAAGAACAGCGATAATTAATTTTACTGGGTATACATGGAATAATTTATTAGAAATTTCATAGGAAAAAAGAGGTTTTATATCAGTAATATTTATCAAAAGCCAAGACCCTAAAATAGCAAATAGAACCGCAGGAACTCCAAAGCGAATTAAAACTTCTTTATTCGTATGTCTTCCTATAAGTAAAAGTTTAAAAATATTATTAAAGAAATGTACAATTCCAGTTAGTCCAATGGCAACCTCAATTGGAAAAAAAATCATAAAAATCGGACTTAGTATTGTACCTAAACCAAAGCCAGAAAAAAAAGTGAGGATAGAAATTATAAAAGCAGAAATAGATAAAATAATTATTTCCATATTGATTACTCTTTAGTCGAAATTTGGTTATCAATCGACCAATAACCGCCGCCTCTAATTATTAAAAAAATACTTCCTAATAACATAGACCAATCAGTTCGGGATTCATGGAGCACCTGCAAAAATCCTTTGTCTATATAAATGCTCATTTTAGTTGTGGCAAAGGCTATGATCATAATGATGATAGTGGGTATGGAAGCTAATCTTGTAAATAATCCAATAAGGATAAGAAGACCACAAACAATTTCAAAGCTACCTACAAAAGTTCCCAATATTTCAGGGAAGGGTAATCCTATTTTCTCAAACCTACCTGCTCCTCTTAATTGAGGAAGAAGAAATTTTTGAATTCCTTCTGATAAAAAAACAGAGCCGACTATCAGTCGAATCAAGATTGTAGTTCTAGAGTTGTCAGTAAAAATTATTTTTTTCAGCATGTTTATTTCCTTATAGGTGAGGTTCTATTTAAAGGCTCTTTGACTGTAAAAAAAGAAACCTTTTCCAGAGAATGACAGCCATTACACAATTGAGTAAATGTTTGATAGCTTGATTGAAATTCTTTTTTATTTTTATTCTCTACTGTTTTTTGAATTGTAGGTATATAATTTAAAAGCATCTCAGCTGATTTTGCTCTTTTGGGTCTTCGCTCCAATCCATTGTTAAGTGATAACTGAATCTTCTCAATTAAATAATTTGCATATTCCCAGTTTTCGTCTTGACCTGCCCAGTAAAGCTCTGTGTATCTATAACCAATTTCAACCATTGCCATATCAAAACCACGAAATTGTTTTTCTATTTTTTTAATTCGTTCCTCCTCAGTTCCAACTATCCACTCTCCCTGCCCTTTATCTTTACAGTTAGTCAATCCTAATAAAAATAAAAGCATAATGATTTTTTTAATTAATCTCATAGTCATTGCTCCTCAAAATTATTTTTGCACTTATTGTATTCTACCGTAGAAATTTCATTCTGGAAAAAATTCACCTTCTTTGAGTTCATCATTTCCCTTTTGCATCAAGGTATCTCCTTCTTGCAAGTTTCCAAAAATTTCGATATGCTCTTTTGTTTCGCTTCCTTCTTCTATATCTATCCATTCCACGAACCCATCTTTTTTTCTAACTACAAACTTTCTTTCCTGACTGGTCACCACACTGGACTTAGGAACTAAAAAACTGGGTCTGGGATTCTGCAAAGAAAGTTTAGCAATTACAAACATTCCCGGTTTAAGATTGTCTAAATTATTATACTCAAACTCCCATAATTCGGTTCTTGTGTTAGGATCAATACTTCCTGATTTTCGCTTCCAAATTGCTTTATACATTTGTTCTGGATCTGATTGAATCGAAAATTCCATTTCATTTTTTACTAAATTCATGTGAGAGATTTTTTCGGGAACAGGAACTCGAAGGCGAAGGGAGTCTAACCTCTCTACCACAAAAATGGGTTTTTTGGAAGTATTAGGACCAACTAAATCCCCAATATTTATATTTCTTTGCGTGATCTTCCCTGAAAATGGAGCTTGGATTACCAAATAACTTTGGAGTCGAACTAAACTATCTTTAAGAGCGTTGGTCGATTCAACCACCGATTGTGAACTTTCTTTTTCATTTTTTGCTTGTATCAATTCACTCTCGGAAACAGCCCCATCAGTCTGGGAAGCTTTCAATAGTCTTTGGAATCTATCTTGGGAAGTATTGTATTTGGAAGTTGCTTCTCTATGTTTCGCCTCCGCTTCTTGGACTTTGGCTTGCATTTCGGGTGCGTCCAAAACTGCCAAGGTTTGTCCTTTCTTGACAATATCCCCAATATCTACATTGTATTTCTTTACATAACTTTCCATTCTAGCATAGATCTCAGCCCGCTCCCAAGCAGTTAGCTCAGTAGGGATTTCTACTTTTGTAAATAAATTTCCTTTTTGAACCTGAAATACCAAAACCTGTTTCGGAACATTTTTTTCAGGAATAGATTTGTTTGCATTTTCCCTTTTGCATTCCGACAAAGATAAAAAAAGAAATACAGTTAGTATCCAAGTCATAAAAATCTTTATTAAATTTTTATGGGTTAATTTCATTTTGCTTCCCTTTGAAATAATATTTACTTTCTAGGTCTTCAGGATACAAAGAAGGACTTTGGTACTTTATTTTTTCCATCACCAAGGCATACACCATTGGCAAATAGAGTAAAGTTGCAATCATAGAAAAAACAAGTCCACCAATCACAGCAACTCCAAGTGGGGCAACGCTATCACTTCCTTCACCAAACCCAGATGCCATTGGAAGCATACCTGCAACCATAGCAAAATTTGTCATTAGAATTGGACGAAGCCGAACTTTAGCCGCCTCGATGCTAATACCAACCTGATTCTCCTTTCGGAAACCTTCGGCACTCGAAACAAATAAAATGGAGTTTGCGACAGAAACCCCAATTGCCATGATAGCTCCTAAAAAAGATTGAATGTTTAAGCTGTGACCTGTTATTAAAAGAAATAACAAAGAGCCGGAAAGCACAAAGGGAACTATTGAAATTGTCACAAGTGCAACCCTAAGAGATTGGTAATAGGCAAGTAACATTAAAAATACGACGATTACTGCAATCAGAAGTCCTATGGCTAATTCTTTCTGGGTCTGCTCCAGAACTTCTTTTTGTCCTTTTACATCGACCTTTAGTCCAGTGGGCAACGCTCCTAGCTCTTTCAATTTATTTTCTACGAGTCTAATTCCTTTTCCTAAATCAACATTATATAAATTAGCAGTAATTCGAATAACACGCTTTTGATTCACTCGATGGTATTCTCCAGGAGTTTGCGAGGTTTTTGTTTCTGCTAAATCTCGCAAATACACTTTGTATTCTCCACCGGTGATAGGTATTGACTCTAGTTCTTGTATGGAATTCATTCTATACTGCGGATACTCGATTTGCACTTGATAGGCGGTTCCAGTTTTTTGATCTAACCAAAAACTGGGTTTGGTAAATCGACTAGAAGATGTAGAGGTAACAACTGCATTCGAAACTTCATCCAAAGTCACGCCCAATTGTCCGGCTCTCATTCGATTGGTTTGGATGCGAATGGTAGGATAATCAATCGCAGTCGCAATCTGTACGTCTCGTAAGTATTTTTCATTTTTCAATAAAGATAAAGTTTTTAATGCATATTCTTTTGTTTTAGAAAAATCTTTTTCCTGTATATGAATCTCGATTGGATTGGATGCACCTAAATTCATAATTTGTTCTACAATATCTCCCGGCTCAAAAGACAATTGGCTATCAGGAAATTCTTTTTTGTATTCAGTCCTTAGTTTTTCTTGGAAATCTAATATTGAGATTTTTGCAGACCGAGAAATTTTCATTCGGGAAACAGATTCATGCGGTCCACTTGTCCAGAGATGGATCAAATTCACTGGATAGCTTGAAGGTTGGGTTCCTACAAATGCAGAACTTATTTCCAAATTATTTTTCCCAACGATTTTCTCACTGATTTGGATCAGCTTTTGCGTTTGAATTTCTGTTCTTTCTAAACGAGTTCCAGTTGGCAATCGCAACCGAACTTGGGTTTGTCCAGAATCTGTTTTGGGAAAAAGTTCTATTTTCATAAATAGAGAACTGAATAATAAAATGATTCCAGCGAAACCAAGTAAGATAGAAATCCATTTTTTCGAAAAATGAATTTTATCCTTTATCCATTCCAAATACAGTTTTTGAAATTGATTCCAGTATTTTACAAAACTCTGTGATTCTTGTTTTTCTCCATAGAATGGATTCATGAGCCATATAGAAAGAATAGGAACGAATGTCATAGATAAAATGAAACTTGCAATCATGGCAAAGCCAACAGCAAGCGAAAGTGGTAAAAACATTCCTCTTGGTACTCCTGTCATAAAAAAAGCGGGAGCAAAAACAGTGAGAATGCTGAATAATATTAAGAGTTTCGGAATCACAATTTCTTTACAGGCTTCCCAAATTGAAATTGCTTTGGTGGAAAGCTGTATGGAACTATCGTTTGATTGGAGTTTCTTTTCGTTCAATTCGAAATGTCTATGAATATTTTCAATTGTTACAGTTGCTTCATCCACTAAGATTCCAATCGATAGTGCCAATCCTCCCAGGGTCATAATGTTCACTGTCTCATTAAATAGATTCAGAAAAATCAAACTTGTAAAAAGTGCAATGGGTATAGTCAATACAACAATGAAAGCTCCTCTACTATCTCTTAAAAAAAGTAAAACCATGAGTCCTGTAAGAAATGCACCTAGTACACCTTCAAATAAAACTGATTTTAAAGCGTTAATCACATAACCAGACTGATCAAATACATACTCTACTTTTATATCCTCTGGAATTTCATCTCGCATTGTCGGTAGAGCTTTTCTTACATTTTGAACAACTTCCCAAGTAGAAGCATCCGCTCTTTTTGTAACAGGAATATAAACAGACCTTTTGCCGTTTACGAGAGCATAACCAGAAACTATATCTGTACCCATTTGGATTTTTCCAACATCTTTCAGATAGACCGAAGCTCCCGCACCCAGCTTTAGAGGAATGTTTTCTAAATCTTCCAATGTCTCTACTGTGGAATTTTGAGGAGTGATATAGGTATAATCTCCAATCCTAATATTCCCTGCCGGTGTAATCTTGTTAAATTGCAATAGTCTTTCCAAAATTTGTTCGGGGGAAAAATTATAGAATCGAACTCTCTCTGGGTCCAATTTTACTAAAACTGTTTTCTGATTTCCACCAAATGGTGGAGGAGCAGATACTCCGGGCAATGATGAAAACATGGGTCTTACCCGAAATAATGCAAGATCAGAAATTTCTCCTAAATCTCTTGTCTCTGAGGTAAAAACCAATTGTCCAACTGGAACAGATCCAGTATCAAATCGGGTAATGAAAGGAGGGACTGTGCCGGGAGGCATAAAGGCACGTGAGCGATTTACATAACCTACAACCTCAGCCATAGCCTGACTCATATTTGTTCCTTCATGAAATTCTACTTTAATCAGAGATGCACCTTGCACAGATTTTGATTCAACTTTTTTCACACCAGTGATGTACAAAAAATGATATTCATAATAGGATGCAATAAACCCTTCCATCTGATCGGGAGACAAACCTCCGTAAGGTTGGGCTACATAAATTACGGGTAGTCCCAGAGAAGGAAATATATCTATCTTCATCGAAACTATAGTCAATATAGAAAAGAAGGCAATCGCAAGAATACCAACTAGAATTGTAATTGGTCTCAGTAGGGCAAATTGGATTAACTTCATTGTATTATTTATTTCCTTTTCGGAAATGTTCTAAAAATATTTCCAAGTTACCTTGTACTGCTGAATAGTACAATAAAGCATGAAACATCTCTGCTCGAATGTGTACATCTTCTGCTTCCGCTTTGGCTAATTCATATTGTCCTTGTACTAGTTCTGTAAAATTAATTAAGCCTGACTCGTATCTGGATTGCAAAGCCTTATAGGCAAACTCTGCTGATTTCACATAATCGGGACTTAGTTTCACAGATTCCAAAGAATTTTTTAAAGTCTCTACTGATGTATTGTATTCTTGGGTTAATTGCCTTTCGACCATTTGTTTGTATTTTTCCGTTGCAGAAATTTGCAATTCTTGTTTTGACATTTTATGTCGAAGTTCCGTGTGTTTCAAAAGTGGGATAGAAATATGAAACCCGAATCCATAATTGTAGCGGGAAAATGCTAAGCCTTCTGCTCCATAATTCATATTTCCATTCTGGTCAGCTCCAGAACCTCTTGCATATCCAGTTCCCCAAAACTCCAAATTAGGCGAAAGCTCCATCCCCAAAGCAACTTTCCTCGCAAGGTCAACTTTTTTTTGCAGAATGATTTTTTCCAATAAAGGATGATTCCCTAGTGATTCCTGAAAGTTGACTGTTATGTTTCGACTTAATGATGCATCAATTTCAATTTTTTGGGTATCGGTACCAAGTAATTCAATAATTAATTCACTTTGTTTTTGTTTGTTTTGTTTAGCTTTTAAAAGTTCGATTTTAGTGCGGGAATAGAGAGATTGAAATTGAGCAGCATCTACACCGGGACGAATGCCGGAGGCAACCATTGCCTTTGATACTTTCAAGTTGGACTCATTCCTTTGTAAATTCTTTTCCATAGCAAGAATCAAAGCATTCGAATACCAATAATCTAAATATGTTTTGATAAAGCGAATTTTATGCTCAAAGATATAGAGTTCTCTTTCCGAGAGAGAAACTTCTGATTCTAATTTTGCTAGATCAATTTTCGATTCTCTTTTTCCAAAAGTAAAAGGACTCCATTTCATAAGTAATCCTCCGGCAGAACCCAAAACAGGTCGGTAAATATTCTCCGAGGAAGGAGGTCCACTGATCGGTTGAACGTACCCGGGTTGGAACATTCCTGTAATGTTATTTACAGTTCCGGCACCTCCTTGCAAAAACAAATCAGCTTTGGGATTAAAATCAGATTTTTGGAAATCAATCTCTTTTCGAGAAGCAAAGTATTCGAATTGTTTTGCATGAATCCCGGGATAATTTTCCACACTTGTTTCTAAGAGTTGGATCAAGCCTTTTTCTGCAAAGATAGAATTTGAAGCGATAAGAATAGGTAACAATGAAAAATATTTAACAATTGTTTTTCGGAATTGAGAGAAATTATATCTTTGTCGCAACATAAAATAGGTTCTCATTGATCCTATAATTCTTTAACAGGGAAAAATTGAATATACAATAACCTGAAAACCTACGGTATATTTGAAAAATTTATGGTAGATTTGAACAATATCTAGGATTTTTTTCTGTAATCACCCGGAGTTTGCCCTTCCAATCGTTTAAAGAATTTCACGAAATGCGAGCTATCTTGGAATTGTAAGATTCTGGAAATTTCTTGAATAGAAGATTCTGAATACAACAGAAGTCTTTTCGCTTCTTGCAAAATATGATCGGAAATAATTTCTGTAGCAGAAGATTGTTTCGCCTGTCGGCAATAGTAGTTTAGTCTCTGGGGAGAAATTTGTAATTTCTTTGCATAATAAGCTACCTGATTTTTTAGAGGAAAATTAGGATCAGATAATAAAAGTAGAAATTTTTCAAAAATATCTATATTAGCTTTTCCTTGAATTTGTTTTGTCTCTTTCAATGATTTGGTGGAAGTAGAAAGAATCATTTCAAAAAAAACTTTCAAAAATCCAGATTGAATTGTGAAATTAGGAGTTTCTTGTAAAAAAGTAGCGAGTAGTAGTTCTAATACTTTGTCAATTAAATCAGAATTTCTTAAATACCGAGTATTTTTTTGCGATAGTAAAAAAAGTTGATTTCTTAGATCTTGATCAAGATAGTTTTGTAGAAAGTTTTTCTTGAATATTAACACATATCCTTCTGGCTCATCTATCATATCCCAATTATGTGTCTGGTCTCTACGAATTACAAAGAGAACGGGCGGTTTTATCTTATATTCTATTGTATCAATTGTGTGCTTGCCCGATCCAGAAACTAAATAAATCATTTCTAAATAGTTTTCGTGCATATGAGGTTTCGTTTTGCGAATCGTTTTTTTAAATCTGTCTATTTTAAAAACTAAATTTCCCTCTAATTTATTGTAAGAGGGAATGGATTTGGATTTAGAATTTTGCATACTCCAAGTTTCCGACTTAACCAGCGCGGTAAAGCTTTTTGTTTCCGTAAACAATTTTCAACATCGCCATATCAAAACTTCGAAATTGCCTCTCTATTATTTTAATTTTTTCATCCTCTTTTCCAATTATACATTATCTCTACAATTTCAATGCTAATAAAACTAAAAGCATATTTTTTTTGATTAATTTCATAGTAAATACTCCTCAAAATTTTATTTGCACTTTCGCATAACGAACTCTTGCTGTATCGCGAACTTTGGCTACTATACGATTAACTTATTGTGTTGCGACTCTTTTGATTTCTCGAAAGGGTTTTTTGTTATCCGTGTAGTTGGCAGAAGCAAGCTTCTCTTTGTTTAGCGTTTACTCTGCTTTTTTTGATAGCTATAGGCTATTCGTTTATCGTGCAGATTCGGTTGAATTTTTGTCGTCAGTTGATTTGGACTCTCTTTATGAGACATAATTTTTCTTGGTCTATTCAAACTTTAAGGTAATTAGAATCGTTCAGCGAAATTTTTTTGGAGGCAGTAGGCATAGCTTCGCCCCCTGAGTCCCATTGTTGGAAAAACGAATATGAGTCTTTTTTGTATCTAAGAATGAGCAAACGTTTTTTGAACAGGTCTTAGAAAATCTCGTATAACGGGTATTTTTTATTCGAATTTTGGACATTTTTTTTAGCTTCGATGCAATAAAAGAAAAATCGAATATATGAATGAATTTGGATTTCTGTTTTATTTAGTTTCTAAATTGGAAAGGGTAATCGTTGTTCGTCGCTTATTAATTCATCGAAGTCTTTGAAGCTTGCAAAGGCCGCCCAGATTTCTTTGAATGATGTAAGGAGCAGTTTTCTGTAGTAACTTTTATCATATCTTATGATTTTTGGAGTATTTTTATTTTCGATTCTTTCTTCTGTTTTGTATCTTTCTCCTTTTCGGTCTGATTTTTTGTTTACTACTAAGTATCGGACCTTTTCTCCTGCTTGGACTCGGACACCCATTTCGAGTAAGTCTTTTACTGCGATTGCGCTAGGTGCGTCAACGCTATAGTTCTCAGGGTCTTGAGAGGTTGATCTTTGTATGAGGAGGTCTCTCCAGTTTAGATTTCCAGAAGAAAGTAATATATCATGTTTTTTGAATATTTTTAAAATCTCTCCTTCGTGTATTTTCATTTCTTTTATTGTTTCAAATTGGCACATCCATTCAATCATTTCGTTTTGTGCTATTTTTACGTATGAAGGAAAGTCCTTTCGTCTTTGGATGATTCCTCGTCCTTTGAAACTTCCTTCTATAAATCTTCCCATATAACGATTGGCAACGGGCATTTTTTCATCCGTGGTAGAAGGGGGAAAACATAACCAAGAGAAGGTGCCTTCGATTTCCATTGCTATTTTTGTTTTCTGTTTGATTGTTTGGCAAACTTCTTGGAGATTATCTAGGGGACTTATCTTTTTTTTGTATAAAAATACAGTCAGTAATAGCGTGTATTAGGTTGTATCCATAGTTTTCTGCTGTTTCTTTGGCGATGAGTAATTTTTCTCTTCCAAAGGCAGTGACTGATTCATGACTTTCTAGTTTTCCAAATTTTGCATTTCGGTAACCCAAATAACCGAAGGAGGTAACGAGCATCCATTTTAAGCTAGATTGTTTTTGGTCTATTTCTGATATGTTGGGATGATTGTTATCTTTACATTGTTTTTTGTAATAATTCCTCCGATCTACAATATGAGAAAGTGCAATGGAGACAATGCCCTTTCTTTTGTTACAAATTCGGTATCCGAGTGAGGGCACTTTTTCTGTTGTAGGATCGTTTGTGCAACAGAGACTGTTGATTGTTTCTGGAGATATATTGTGTAAGACCATTACTTTGGGATACATTTGCGAAAAATCTAATTGTGCTACATTTTCCAATGCAAATCCATTTTGGATATCTGCTTGAAAAACGAGTCCTCCTTTATCGGCATTTAGCAGATCTAAGGCGGTCTTTGGAGCTTCTAGGGCACTTTTTTGCCAAGGCACTAAGTAGTTCATTCGTAGAGCCACATCTACTTCGATGTAGGTAAGGGCTTTTCCTGTGGAAGCCCTTGCCATCTTTTGGATGGGCAAACGAGAAATACGAGAGAGTTCGATGATTCCCATAAGATCCGCTTCTTTATAAACAAAACCATTTCTGGAATCTATATGCCATCGCCCGAAGAGTGGGTAGGAGGGTGCTCGGTAGACGATTGTTCCGTATGTATTGAAACTAGTACCCTTCGTTTGGATGGAACGTCGTATTGTGCTTGTTTTGTCCCGATCAAATTCTGTTGGTATGTGGCTTTCCTGGGAAGCTTTAAAAATATTTGGAAATAGAACTTGGTCACCGTAAGTGGTGAGAACTATATCTGGATCATGTTTTTTGAAGATTGTATTTAGCTGATGGATGAGTTGGCTAGAATCACCAGTTGGAATTCTATACAAATCGGAATTTGTTTTCACTATCAGTGCATTGTTTACAAAGGGGATTCTATGGCTTTTTTC
>CAZCXZ010000115.1:0-10717 GCA_964502705.1 Uncultured Candidatus Berkiella sp.
ATCCCGATTCATCACCAATTAATGGTCTAATTCCGGGATGGTTTTTATCATTAGACATAAATGACATTTCAGCGGGGGGGATGTTTAATCGTTCATAAATCTTAATTCTAAAATCAGGAAGATAATGAGAGCCAAATTTATCTCTAAAACGATCGGCATGGTTTCGCAGTAGAACTTCGGTTAAAACTTGTGCTGATCCGACGGTATTTTGATGTTGCAAATGATGAAATAAGGCATCTCTTTCTTTGGGTTTAAAATCAACAGTATCAAGTAATAAACTCAAATTACCAGCTTGAAACGATTGGTGTGCTAAATTATTCATAATAAGAACGGTCTCGGCAAAATGGAGAGGATTGCCATTCTCATAGGCAAATTCTACATGTGCATCAACATGCGCATTCCAAAGTTGCTTATCGAGTCGTGCAACCTGCGGTTGATTAATCAGTGCTTGACCATGCTCTACAATCCAAGGAAGTTCACACAACAATAAACCATCTGGTTCTTGCAATAAGGTTGCGTGAGCTTGGCGTTTGAATGCTTGGATATCGTCATTTTTAACGTCATATAATGCGCCTAAGAACTCGAGTTCTTGGCTTTGAAGAATGGTGTATAATTCGAGCTTTTCAAATATTGATTGATCAAATGATAATCCAGGCTGATTTAGGATTAACTGAATTAACTCAACATAATCAGGATCAATATCAAAATGACGAATGATTAAATCATTTCGACGTAGTTCTACGCCTTTGCGTACAAGACGCGCATAAAGGCGGTTCATTTCTGCGAACAAAGCTTGGTTATTCTGTAGAAAAGCATGTCTAACCATCATGTCACATTCAAGACTTAATGTTCGCAATGCACTTTCATTCTGATCTTGTAGTGCATCGGTAATTAATTTTTCAAGCTTGTTGATGCTGGGGAATAACTGCTGATTTTGAGTGCTTAAATTATCTAGAATGTTAGACTTTAATTCTCCTTTAGCTCGATGAGAACCATAATGACGAAAGGTCTTTTCTAGGTTTATATCGTTGATATAGGCAAATTTCAGTAAGTCGATTTTATTCTCAGCAAAGCATTGGTTAATTGTTTCAACATTAATTTCTGCTAACTTTAATATGTTATAGGCCACTTCTAAACGATTGCTTTCATATGCATGTTGAGCAAGTGTGACGATGGCATCGACCGTTTTCGCTGCACTGATTTGATCATTCGAATAAATGGACTGTTTTAATAATCCTTCCAATTCCATTGTGTAATAATGTAAATCATCTTCACAGTCTTCATCGATAGCTGATTTGATATCTTCAAAAATAGCTGATCTTTCGCGAAAGCACTTTTTAGGGTTGATCTGCAAGTTTTGATAGACCTTATTTATAAATGGCGCAATTTCAGCGAATTTTACTTCATTTCCTGCACAAACTTCATCCAGTTCATGCTGCTGTAGTGTGCGCCATTCTATATAGGGGTGATTATCGCTGTTCATTAACTTTAATGTTGTATTAATATCATCATGGTCAATCGCTAAAACAATGGATAATCCTGCAAGGTTTTGTTGTTTGATGCATTCATCACGATATTTTCTGAGCAGATTGACTGTTTCGCTATAACCTTGAACATCGTTTTCTTTAAAAAGGTATTGTAGTTTTAATTTCACTTGCGCTCTAAATTCAAGCGTTTTTTCAGCATTAAAAGATGCGCCTAGACTCGCTATCTGGCTTGACCAATATGGAATAAAGTTGGCGTGTTCATGATGCGCTTCACTTTCGTTGTTGGTTTTGATATTGATTGCTGGAATTTTATCGAACCCGAGCTTTTCAAATGCCCGTTCTTTGAAATCGAGTAGATGCTGATGGGACGCGTATTTAAATCCCTTATGAAAGTCCATATCATCTTCGATCAGGATAGCAACGCACTCATTAGTTTTGCCTGCTTGCAAATAATACAAAAAAGCTTCTCTTTTGGCTTTAGGGAGTTTAAGAGAAAGCATTAAAGTAGACATGTCATTTTCCATGAGCATGGAATAGATTTCTACTGCCTTGCGTAAAAATGCTAAATAGGTATCGATATTGTTTTGTTGAAAGGCATTTTGTAAGGCCTGAGAAATCTTAATTTCAACATAGTTTAATTGTCCTGTTGTTGGATTTTGTAATGCTGCCTCAACAAGCGCATTGATTTCTGCTAGGTTAGCCGTTAATTCATGAGGTGCAGCATAGTGTACGTATAATGCTTTTCTAAACTCAATCGCACCTGCAGCATCAGATCCGTCTTGATGGGTTGCATGGTCAAATGCAATGTCCTCAATATGTTCATTTTGAATAAGAAAATAACGGATAGCATTGATGTCATTCTTCTGCATTAATACTATTAATTCATCAAGGTCTTCACGACCAATGTCTAGAAATCTTGCGATTGTTGCAAGATCATTATTATCATAAGCAAATTGTATTTGTTCACATAGGACGTCAATCACATTGGCATATTTTACAATATCATTATCTAAGTAACTTTGTACCTCATTGCCCCAACCTTCAACGTCAATTCTAACGAGGGCATTTTCATCGTGCGTGGCAATAGCCGATCTTACCTCCGTTGCTAATTGTATTGGAGTCTTTAAAGGTTTAACGGTACCTAAGCCTGTTAAAATGGATTGTTTGAATGCCTGAACATCACGATGTTCAGCAGGCATTTCTTTAGCATATTTTTCTAGTTTAAGATCGTCTACTAATAACCATTGAATAAGCGCTTTTGCTCTATCTTGATGGCAAGCATGCAGATCCTCAATTTCTTCTTTGTTCAAATGGAATAATGAGACAAAAAGTTCATATTGTCCTAGTTGTAGTCCTTTTTCGCATAAAGGTAATATTCCTCTTAGTAATTCGGCAACACGATGAGGCTCATTACGCTGAAAAGCTTGTTTGATATTGAGTGTGAATAATTCGGCATAGAGGTGTATTTTCTGTAAGTCTTGTCTTTCACTACTTTCCTTTAGATTTCTAAGAAGAGATTGCACTTCAACCAAGGGCTTTTGACTATTCAGTTCCATCTGTTCAGCTACACGGTTCATAAATGGTTGTATTTCTTTAGGGTTTCTTTTGGAAATGATTAGATCATGCTGTTGCAGTATATTCCATATTAGCCCATCTCCTCCTTCCTCTAGAAAGTATCTGGCTACATCCATATCGCTATGTTTTAAATCAAAAAGGCTAGCTAATATATCGGGGCGATTGCTTTTTCTTTGCTCTACATAATGGAGCACGGTTTCAATGACTTTTGCATAACTTTGGGCGTCATTTTTTTCATAATAATGTTTTAATAATGATTTCGTTAATTTTTTTATTTCGGCTAGTCTTTCGATGTTTTGTCGCTCAGATTCTTTAATGGCTTTGTTGCATAGTCCCTGTAAACCCTTAAGCAATGACATACGACACCCTCATCCATTTTTTAGCATGTCGATTTGACTTTGTCATTTATTAAAAAGTTCCCGTGTGCCCTCACCTATATCTAATATGCTAGATATATTTACAGGTTTTAGCGCTCAGTTGTCTGCAGATGCTCAATCTGAGCTATTTTATTTGATCTATCAGGGCCAAGTCCTTATTTTTCAACTTGACCCCTTTAGCGACTTAAAACCCTAGCGTTGTTATAGAAATGTCATTATTGCTGCCTGTTGAGGCATTTGAAATATGCAATTCTTTTGATGAGCCAACACCCATTGTGCCCCACAACCCTTTTTCAGAGCGAGTCAATGTACTATTAGGCTTTAGACTGAATACAATCGGTTGCGAGAAATTACCATAATTCACTTGATTTTCAGGCGCATTTAATGCAGTTATTTCAAATGACGTATATGATGGACATTCTGTGTAAGCAGCTTGTACTTCAGCTTTGAATTTGGCATTAAAATCATGCTGCATTTTTGCTATGATTTCCTTCAATTTGTCATGTGTGGGCTTACCCCAACATGCTGAATATTGTTTCTCAATATCCATGCTTTTTTCATGCATAAATAGCTTGTCTCGCCATGCTTGGCATTTCCAATTCAAGCTTTCTCGCGCTTTGTTGACAACAGGATCTGGTGTATTTTCTATATTTGAAAACTTATGAATCATGTTTTCAAGGGTGTTCATTAGATTGGTAGAGTCACATACTAAAAGGATCTGGTATGATTCAATTATTATACTCAATAATTCATCTGGACTAAGAGTCCTTTTTTTATTTACGCCGGATTTGCTCATGATTCTCTCCAAATTAAATGAAAATTTATAGGTGCCAAGGTTACATACATAACATATTATTCTAGATACTTGTGTTACGTCAAAATACTTGCTTGTGTTTAATTTTCTTTTTTTTCAGGTAGTTATACAAAGCATCCTGTTTTGTGGGAGGAATTAATAGCAATTTATAGACTAATTGGTGCTGAAAACAGATAAGATATTGAAACTACGTGCCAATAAGTAAAGCATTGTCAGCAAAGTATTTACGGCAGATCTAGGGCGGTGCTATTTTCGCAGATTTTGAGGTGTTAGTGCGGTTGGGGGCCAATGTTTCAAATTCTTTTTTTATGAAAATTTTAGTCATTATATTTTTAATCTGATTAAACTCAAAAATACTCAATGCTGAAGCCAGCATAAGCCCTAGAACTGAAAATATAAGTTGAGGGTTAAAGGTGGTTTGGTTAAAAATAATCAGCAATAGTGTTGAGATCATTACATTGTTATAACTTAAGACACTCAAAGTCGATACTTTTCCGTGTGATATTCCAAAATTCCAGCATCTAAATGCCACATACATGCTCATAATACCTAGCCATAAAAGCGCGAATGATTGTTGCAGATCGGGGATTACAAACGTTTCAGTCTGATAATGTATCCCTAAAGATATTAGGGCACCCATTCCGCAATATGGGATGATCATTTCACTGGCAATAGAGTTACCTTTTTGGTTCGATAGAATATACGTGCTCCACATCATTGTGCCGAGAATTACCAATAGATAACCAAACCAGCATTGATAATCGAATAGCACCTCAGAATCATTCATAATCAAATAAGCAATACTGCAAAAGCCTAATATTGCCGCAATTACCATTCGGAAATTAAATTTATCTTTTGAAAAATAGCTTGAAATGGCAACCACAATGATTGGCCATAAATAATTTATTAAGGTGATATGAGCAGCAGGTGCAAATTTAAATGCTGAAACATAGCATAGCTCATTACCGAATATTCCTATGAAACCTACCAATACATATGGCGATTTTGGTTTAATTTTGTGCCACGATTGGGTTAACGTTAGGTGTACCGCCCCTGCTAAAAAACCGAGTCCTAACGCGATGAAAAGGATCTCAAAAGTCGGTAACATACACGCAATACTATTAAAAAGAGCCCCTGCTGACCAAATAATTAGCCCGAGGATCCCAAATCTTGTAGCATACTTCACCATGCAGCTTTGGCTCTTTATAGACTAAACAAGGCATATCATAGCTTATTTTTATTCATATGTTTCGCTGCAATTCTTTAAATTCCTTGTTTAATAAAATTGCACCCAATGTTCACGTCATTAAGAAAATTGTTAAGGACGATCTGCTGTGATAGATTAGTCAACTTCATGAATACTATGCTTGTGTGCATTTAAAGGTAAAAGAATGATTAGTGGCGCTGATAATAAAAGGTTATTATTTACTATTCTTGAAAAAGCGGATCTCGCTTTATTTGACGAACAGGGTTCACCTTTAGCAGGTAGATCCAGGCTGACTAACACCTTAATAACCGAATTAAAAAATGATCCTTCACTTGTTGACGAAAGTGTTTCCAAGGGGCTCAGGGTAAACTCAGGTAATCTTGCGCTGATTCTTTCCGTGGTATGCCCTAAATACCTTGTCACAAAACTAACTAGGTTTAAAGCTGACGATTTTAGAGCGGTTTTTAAAGACCAACAGCATAAAGGGATTAATGCCTTATGGTTACTTTCTTTAACGGTAGATGCTGATAGTGTTGAGGTATTAATAACGCTTTTAAACCATTTTAAAGATGATTTTACAGCACAGGATTTTACAACCCCCCTGCAAGACGGTCCACACAGTGGCTACAGTCCCTTATTGATGCTTGCTATCGCAGCGGTTGATAGCAAAACCCATGGTTTAATGACAGTTTTAAACCATTTTAAGAGCCAATTTACAATGGCTGATTTTACCGTTGGCGCCAGGGGTGATGGCCATAATGTTTTGTGGTATTTGAGTTTGGCAGCAAGTCGCGGAAAATCACAACCATTAATGAATGTCTTGGCGCATGTTGCTTTTGACTTAAAAACGTTAAATAGTATAAGTAACGAAAAATTATCACATAACACGCAAAAATTACTTCAAGCAAGAAGAGACTTTATTAGTTTATCTGAAACGGATAATGATCATCGTCTATTTTTATATGCAGAAGCGGCCTATTTAGCTGGTTATGTGGAAGCCTATTACGAACTAGGGTTGTATTTTGAAAAAATGAATATGCCAATCCAAGCGGCACGTTCATTCTTAAAGCTAGCTGATGACTCTTATTATCTAGAAAATATCTGCAATGAATATTCTGCTAAATATATTGGCAAGGCTACAGAAAGTATCTCCGATTTACAAAAATTATCGCACCTGGACACAGCGCTTAAGTTTGCGCTAAAAATAAATTCGGATGAGCGACGTTATGCTACTTTACAAACTATCGCAAGGATATATATCAATTATAAGCTTAGAAATGGATCTGACGTAGGACAAGCAGCGATCCCCTCGCATCTTCTCGAAGTTATGCATGGAGAACTTGATTCAACATGGTGTTTTAGGTCATTTGATGAAATTGCAGAAAAAGAGAAGCTAAAGCACGACTTAACCGAAAAAGACGACATGATTCTAAAGCTAAAAGGTGAACTGCAAAGGTTAAAAATCGAGCGCGATAAAGAAAATGATACCTATAAAGATGTTTTAATTCCAATTAAAGAACTATTAACTAGTTTTGTAGGCCATAAAGTTGCAAAAAATGAAAATCAAGAATATCCCAAAGCTGATAGTTCTCTTCAAAATAAGTTAAAACAAGAATACCATTTCCAAAAATACGCTCGTAGGGATTAGTAAACCCCATCTCAAAAATGCTGCGTTTCAACCATATTGGCCATTAAGGTGGTTGTGACCTGATCTCCTTGAGGTGCTGAGGCCGTATCCACAGGTGGTAACGCGTTACTTGGTGCTGAATCAGCCGCTGGGGCACTTGTGCTAGTGTTCTCATCGACGCCATCGAGCGCGCTCAAATCAAGCTGTTGTTGTTCAGGAAACACTTCATTTTGTGGTATGGTTTCAGCTCCTGTAGCTGCATCAACCGATGTTACCGGCGCCATAGCACTAACAGGCTCTGCTGGCTGTGCGACTAAGTTGGGTTCTGCATCAAGTATCACGGGGTTACCGGTAAACACCGATAATCCAACGTCAGCTGCAACATGGACACTACCATCACTGTTTTGGTACGAAATATAGCTATTGATAATATTACCTGCACTGACTTCTGTGTCTTGGTGAACATCAATTTCAGCAGCGCCCAAGTTGATATTCACAATGCCCTTTTCACTTAGGGTGTTATATTCTTGCGCATCGACTGCACCATTGCTATTGAGATCCTGCCATACACCAAATTCACCAAAATGCGCATCTTGACTGTCAAAGATGCCATCATGGTTTGAATCAAATGCCACTTTTAAGGCTTCTAAATCGGATGTTGTGCCTGGGGCATAACTCGTTAGCGCGAATTCATTGGCACTGGTCACAACACGGTCACCATCATGGTCAAACACCAAAATACCATCTTCTGGTGCGACCCAACCCATGGTTTGTAGCACACCATTGTGATTGAGATCCCAAGAAACGTTGGATTCATTATTAGCCAACAGGTGTACACCATCGCCATTTAAATCTAAAATAATTGGAGGGGCAACATTGGTTACATAATTAGCAGAAGTAATATTAGTAGCCGTTACATTATTTAGTGTAGCCAACGTAACATAGCTATTGTTACCACCATCGGCATCGATTTGAACCAAAGTATTAGATCCACTTTGGGTAAAACGAAGGAATCCATTTATATTTCCTGTAAAACCAGAAACTGAATTAAGAAATAACGTGTATAAATTTAGCTTATCAGAAGCAATAGCAAAGTCAGTTATGATATCACCCGTTGTGCCTCTATCGCTGATGTTATTGTAAACAAAAATATCGCTCCCAGTACCACTACTAAGAATATCATTGCCACTGTTACCAGTGATTATGTTATTAAGAGAATTACCTATAAGGGTATCATCTGCATTGCCGCCAACAATGTTTTCAAAATTACCGGCACTTAAATTTATTTGTAATAAACTACCGCTACTGCCTGCTACATTTTGAGAGACTGTTGCTCCTAAATTAAAGTTTATCGCGAAAGTGGACCCAGAAAAATCTAAGGTGTCATTTCCCCCATTTTCAGTTAGTGTGTCAGTGCCTAATGAGGTTGAAGTTACAACAAATCGATAGATATCGTTCCCGATAAGACCACGAAGTTGGTCATTACCTGCGCCACCTTCAAGATAGTCTGCGCCAGATCCGCCAGTTAACTGATCATTACCACCAAAACCAATCATAATCGCGTTTGAAGTACTATTAGTTTGATCAATTACATCAATCGAATCTGACCCTTGAAATAAATCATAAACAGTGCCATTAAAGGAGAGCTTTTCTATTTGCATTATTGTGTCGGTGCCATCTCTATTGTTAACATTATCTGCTATTTGCAAGCTTCCGTTAGCGTTTAATGAAAAAGTATAATTTTGTACCACCCCACTGTAAACTGCCGTGTCATTGCCTGCACCACCTGAGAGAGTGTCGTTGCCATTCCTGCCCTCAATTACGTTATCAAGTGAGTTACCAGTAATAGTGTCATTTCCAGAACTGCCTCTAACGTTTTCAAAACTACCACCTAATAATGTTAGCTGCAATAAACTACCGTTGGTACCTGCAACATTTTGTGTAGTTGATAATCCAAGGTTGATGTTGATTGGTGAAATAAATAAAAATTCTAGAGTGTCTGCTCCAGAGTCTGCATCTTCTATTAATATGCTTCTTTCTTGAATGGGATTTTCAACAAAAATGTATCTATCATCTCCGGTGCCGCCAAAAAGGCTATTATCCCCGCTTTCGCCAAATAATTTGTCTGCACCTTCTCCACCTTCAAGATAATCATCCCCACTATTACCATTAAGATTATCATTCCCTATCCCACCATAAAGAAAGTCAGTGCCAGCATCGCCATTTAATATATCATCCCCTGCTTCTCCAGATAATGCATCATCCCCTGCACTTCCTGATAAATCATCATTTCCATTGCCACCTTCAAGAAAATCATTTCCATTGCCACCTTCAAGAAAATCATTTCCATTGCCACCTTCAAGAAAATCATTTCCGTCACCACCGTATAGATAATCGTTCCCAGAACCGCTTCTCAAAAAGTCGTTACCTGCAAAACCAAGTAAGAGTAAGTTTGAAGTGTCAAGAATTCTATTATTGATATTATCGCTATCTGTACCTGTGTACAAATCGTAATTTTGACCAGCAAAGTTTAATTTTTCTATAGTGTTTACTAAAGTGTCAGAGTCGTCTCTGTTGGTAACGGTGTCAGATATTTGCAAAACATAAGATATAAGATAAAAATCGTACTCTTGAACAGATCCTCTAAAAGCTACTGTGTCTATACCACCTTGGTCAATATAACTATCATTTCCGTTTCCACCTATTAAAAAATTGGCCCCCATTCCACCATAAAGTGAATCATTTCCATCACCACCCTCAAGATAGTCATCACCATCATTACTATTTAAAATGTCATTTCCAGATTCACCATACAACCAGTCATTATCATTACCACCTGTCAGTGTATCGTCACCGCTACCACCAGAGAGTGTGTCGTTGCCAAGACCACCATCGATGATATCATTAAGGTCGCCACCGGTGATATTGTCATCACCTGCTCCTGCAAAAAATGTTTTTGAAGGATCGTAAGATTTTGTTGTGCCACTAATTGATAATGAATTAGGAAGAAAAACTATATCGTTATCATCTAGCGCATTAAAAAGATTGGCTTCGTTGTTAATGAGGGTAATTTGATTTGAAGTTAATGAATTAAAATTGACGAAATCAGATGAATTTGAGAATAAAGTGTCATTAGCATCTGTTACTGTTACGACAAGATCCTGTACGCTACTTAAGTCTGAGCCATTTAAATCGGTGACAGCTACTTTAACATCATAAATATTGTTAGCGCCGACATCACTGGGGCTTTCAAAGTCAGGTGCAATAATAAAACTTAATTTACCATTACTAGCATCGATACTAAACTTCGCAGCGTCTGCCCCTCCGATGATACTATAAACTAAGCCGCCGCCATTTTCGATTTCCCCCTCTGGGTCAGTTGCATTTAGATCAAACACGAATCTCGAGTTTTCTGCAATATTAATTGAACTTGGAGCAATAATACTCGGTGCATCGTTCACTGAAGTAACATTGATGGTAAGCGTGTTGGCAGATTGATCCAAATTGACATCACCGTTCGCGGTGCCGCCATCATCTCTGACTTGAAAAGTAAACGAAGCATAACTCACACCATTGCCATTGGCTGCAGGTGCATAAACGAGTGAGCCCGCGTTGATATTGGTCACACTG
>CAZCXZ010000116.1:0-10663 GCA_964502705.1 Uncultured Candidatus Berkiella sp.
GATCAAATTCATCGTCTTCTGTTTGTCTATCATTTTGACCAATAAGCTGTTGAAGATGATTTTTGAAACCATCAAGGTCTCGCTCAGATGTGCTCAGCAATTCGCTAATCACTTCCTGCATAACACCCCATCGTTTTCTGATATCGGTTTGAAATGCAGGTTGCTGTTCAATTGCCAACAGATCGGTTAATAATTTGTTGGCAAAATTTATCAATTGATTCGGATTTTCAAGAAGCTCATTTTGTTGAAAAAATGCATTCAATTCACGTTCAGCTTGATAAGCCATTCTCGTATTGTTTTCGGTAATTACGCTATATTTATTGTCAATCGCTTCGATTTTGTCGTTAATTTCTTTTAATTTAAGTGACCATTTTTTGAAATTTCTTTTCTGAAAAATACTCATCGCGTTGATAATAGCCTGATCATTTGAGAGATCTTTATTACTATTCCTTTTTACCTTGTCACCCAATTTTTTCATTTTAGATTGATATTTAGCTTGCAGTTCTAGAAGAGGGGCTTTTTCTGCTGCTGCCGCTTGCTGTGATTTTGATTCAACACTGGAAATAAATCGTCGATATCGGTCTCTTTCATCTTCTAATTGTTTCCGCGACACCATGGCATTAACCCTTTTACAATGCTACTTGGTCAGTTTGACTCAATCGTACTTAAAAGGTTCATTAAATAAGGGGATATTCACGAAAATGAAGGGAGTAGGAAAGGTTAAAGGTTATGCTTGCGCCATTCTGCGCTTTTGCATGTAGAAGTAGACAACAACAGGGGCAAAGAACCAAATAATTTGCAACCAAGTCGCAAGATACTGGCAGGCCCAGTCGTAGAATATGTAGGACACCGCCCCCATGGTAAGAATGATGGTGCGCATGGGAAGTTTCAGATATTTGGCAATCAGTTTATTTAGATAACCTTCATTACCCTTTTGCCCATAGCTCTTCATGGGCATGCCCCAATAAACCAACCAGACAATCGTCAGGCCTTGGCTTGCGAGGATGGTTTCGAGATCTGCGCCTTTAGCACGCATGAGGGTTGCTTCCGGCATAATCGCAATTGCGCACCCGAGCAGAAAGCTCATCAGGGCGACCCACAAGGCAAGGTTAATCTTTTTATCGTCTTTGATCCAAACTACACTCAAGCAACCCAGGATGCTACTGCCCATCACGAAGAACCAGCTGCAGTAATCGATGTAGCGGCTCTGCAAGATGGCAACGAGTCCTTGAAGGAAAGCGAGATTATAGTTGGCTTTGGCAAGCGCAACCGCTGCGACACCCACGAGCAAAACGACCGTCAGAGCAGAAAACCATTTTACCAGTCGGCGGCTAAGCCAAGCGCTAGCAACAAGCATGCCACCATACGCGCCGGCAACCATTAAATGCGGCCAGTGCAAAATTCGCTCGGTCACATCATAGATGACTGACAAGCCAACGCTGTACCAGAGAATTTGGGAAAAAATGAAAATGAGAGAGAATGGCAGAGCGTCATCGGCTTTTACCTCTAATTTTCCAGGCAGAATGGCTAAATTCTCGCACCTGGTAGGTAAGGGGAAGACGGCGCTTCCGCTCATGAGCTGGCCCTTAATGATTGCTGTGTAGCATTCCATTTACATCTTGATTGTAGGCATAATGATTTCAATTGCAATACTAAAGTGACCATCCGTCTAATTTATTTTAACGTCGACAAGGAAGCCTCTGATGTCTCACGAAATTTTTATGCGAGAAGCAATCATCGAAGCCAGAACCGGCCTCAACGCTGGCGGGATCCCAATCGGTTCTGTGCTGGTTCACAGCGGAAATATTCTTGGCCGCGGACACAATCAGCGCGTGCAAAAAGGCAGCCCAATTTTGCACGGAGAAATGGATGCGTTGGAAAATGCGAGCCGGCAAGTAGCGAGTGTTTACCAGAGCAGCGTGCTTTACACGACACTCTCCCCCTGCCCGATGTGCACGGGAGCCATTCTATTATATAAGATACCCGTTGTTGTGATCGGCGAAAATCAGACCTTCATGGGCGAGGAAGCACTGCTGAAGTCTCGAGGAGTCGAAGTGATCGTCTTGCAGGATGCCGAGTGCATCCAGATGATGCGGGATTTCATCGAAGCAAAGCCTGGGTTGTGGAATGAGGATATTGGTTTACCCGGCGACTAGTCCGGCGTAGTCGAGCGAAGCTCGTCGAAGCGGGAAGCTTCTTAGCGAAGACGGGCGTCTAGCACAAATCTTTGTAGGGGACGGCCTCTGTGCCGTCCCGCTCTTTCAAGGGCCGACACAGAGGTCGGCCCCTACGAAAATTTTTGGGCGCGCACAGGGCTTAACCTTTCCGCGGGACAATGGTATGATGGCCCCCACATCGAACGGAGAGATGGCCGAGTGGCCGAAGGCGCTCCCCTGCTAAGGGAGTATGGGGCTTAAACTCCATCGAGGGTTCGAATCCCTCTCTCTCCGCCAGACATAAAACAACCCACTTCTTGTGGGTTTTTTTATGTCTTTTAATTAAGTTATTCAGTGCAATAAAAAACAAAACAGGCACCTATGGCGCCTGCCTTTGATACATTTCTGGGAAATGATGGGTACGTGAAGCTGCCTTCACTTCACCCATTAGGAAGCAGAAGAGTCGTCTTTTGGCGGCTCTTTATGGCCAGTCGCTTTTTCTTGCTGAATGCGTTGATAGATTTCTTCGCGGTGCACAGAAATTTCTTTGGGGGCATTCACGCCAATCCGTACTTGGTTACCTTTAACACCCAGTACAGTGACAGTGACATCATCACCTATCATTAGCGTCTCACCTACTCGTCGAGTTAAAATGAGCATAGCGGTCATCTCCTTTAAGTCACAAGACGTCATCCTCTTCACAACCTTCTATGCCTTTGCATAGTCTATCGCGTTGATTCGCATCCTGAATTTGTTATTTTAATCAGCACTAAGCGCTCAACCTACGACGTTCAGCTTCCTCTTCGTAGGGGTCCTGATGCAGACGAAACGCTTCATGCAGTGCCCGCACTCCCAACTCTAAATATTTTTCGTCCACTAGCACCGAGACTTTAATTTCGGAGGTGGCAACGAGCTGGATATTAATTCCCTCTGCGCCTAATACTTTGAACATAGTGCTAGCAATTCCAGCGTGGGAACGCATGCCAACACCTACTAACGACACCTTGGCTATCTTGGCATCGCCTATTACACCACCTGCGCCGAGTTCTTTATCAACTTCACGCAAAATGGCCAAAGACTGTTCGTAATCCCTACGGTGGACCGTAAAAGCAAAATCCGTATTACCGTCATCGCCCAGAATTTGCACAATCATATCAACTTCAATATTGGCATCACTAATGGGGCCCAAAATTCGCCCAGCCACGCCTGGCTTGTCCGGCACGCCACGAATAATAAGCTTTGCTTCTTCGCGACTAAAGGCGATCCCTGAAACGATGGGTTGTTCTAACCCTTTTTCTTCAAACGTAATCAATGTGCCAGAACCTTCTTTAAAGGTTGATAAAACTCTTAGTGGAACGTTGTATTTTCCAGCGAACTCAACCGCACGAATTTGTAAAACTTGCGCACCCGCACCCGATAGCTCGAGCATTTCTTCAAACGTCACTCGTGGCATGCGACGCGCATCGCTCACCATGCGCGGGTCGGTAGTATACACACCATCAACATCGGTATAAATTTGGCATTCATCCGCTTTTAATGCTGCGGCGAGTGCTACGGCAGTGGTATCGGAACCACCGCGACCTAATGTGGTCGTGTTACCTTGCGCATCAACGCCTTGAAAACCTGCCACAACTACAACGGTACCCTGCGCCAAATCAGCACGAATTCGCTCGTCATCGATATGCTCGATTCGCGCTTTGGTATTAATTGCATTCGTTCGGATAGCCACTTGCGCACCAGTATAAGATTTCGCTGGGCACCCCAAACTGTGTAATGCCATGCAAAGTAGTGAAATCGAAACTTGTTCACCGGTTGCTAATAAAACATCAAGTTCTCTGGGTGAGGGCGTGTCCATGATCTGATGAGCTAAGTCATCCAAGCGGTCGGTTTCATGCCCCATAGCTGAAACCACCACAACCACATCATGGCCTGCATTCTGCGTCGCTTTGATTTTTCGCGCAACGTGCATCATTCGCGCGATATCTGAGACCGAGGTTCCGCCGTATTTTTGAACTATTAAGCTCATTAGCTAATCCATTAAAACGTAGAATTCTAACATTTTTGACGTTATAACATCAAAATCCCAATCCACTAAAGTTTTTCTTGCACCCACGCTTCAATCGTAGAAAGTGCCTTATCCAGATGCTCGGGCTCTGTGCCGCCGGCTTGGGCAAGATCAGGACGACCACCACCTTTACCACCGACTTGTAGAGCAATAAAATTCACGAGCTCTCCGGCCGAAACTTTATCAGTGCAATTATTAGTTACGCCTACGATTAACTGCACCTTTCCATGATTTACGGCTGCTAAAACTATAATCGCCCGTCCCAGCTTATTCTTGAGATCATCCATCAGCTCACGCATGATTTTGGGGTCAGTATCCGATAATTTTTTAATTAATAACCGAATATCACCCATCGCAATGGCTTCACTGGTCAAATCCACTCCACCGCCACCGCTGGCTAACTTGGCTTTTAATCGCTGGTTTTCTTTTTCCAAATCTCTGACTTTGTCTAAGAGTCCTGTGACTTTTTCTTCTACTTGGGCACGGGTACCCTTTAATAACGCCGCTAAATGTTGAACGCTTTTATCCGCTTGGGTAAGCCACTGCATAGCGCCTTGCCCAGTGAGCGCCTCGATACGACGTACGCCGGCCGCAATACCGGTTTCGCCTAAAATTTTAAATAAGCCAATATCACCCGTGCGTTCAGCATGTGTACCACCACATGATTCAACTGAATAGCCATGTCCCATATTTAAGACACGCACTTTGTCACCATACTTTTCACCAAATAAGGCCATGGCACCCAACTTAGTGGCTTCATCGGGCGTGGTTTCAGTAATGGAGGCTTCGGTATTTTCTAAGATCTTTTCATTCACGCGATTTTCAATCGCCTGAATTTGCTCAGGTGTTAAGGCTTCAAAATGCGCAAAGTCAAAACGCAAACGATCAGGCGCAACTAAAGAGCCTTTTTGTAAAACATGTTTACCGACAATTTCACGAAGCGCTGCGTGTAATAAATGTGTTGCCGAATGATTCAATTTTGTCGCTTGACGTAATTGATTGTCGACCGTCGCAGTGACTTTGTCATCGGTAGCCATTTCGCCTTTTTGCAACATGCCAATATGCACAATCGCTTCACCGATTTTTTGGGTATCTTCTACAATAAAAGTGCCTTTGCTACTGTGGATCACACCGCGATCACCTACTTGACCGCCTGATTCCGCATAAAAAGGTGATTGTTTTAAAACAACACTGCCTTTATTACCGGCCGTTAACACACCCACCGTCTCTTTATCTTTCAGTAACGCAATCACGGTAGAGTCACTTTCAGTCGCATGATAGCCGGTGAATTCGCTCTGCGCGCTGAGTTTAACGCTTTGGTTATAATCGACTTGGAATTGGCTCGCACCACGCGCACGTTCGCGTTGCTTTTCCATTTCCATTTCAAAACCGGCAATATCCATTGAGAAGCCTTTTTCTCTGGCAATATCCGCCGTTAAATCGACAGGAAAACCATAAGTGTCATAAAGCTTAAAAACGGTTTCGCCGCTGATGCGTTGTCCGCGTAATTGTTTAACTTCTTGCTCTAATATTCGCAAACCTTGATCTAAGGTTCGGGCAAACTGTTCTTCTTCTTTTAAAATCAATCGTTCAATTTGCGCTTGTTGTTGCTGAATGTGTGGATAAGCGTCCCCCATGACTTCGCACAAGGGTTTGACCATTTTATGGAAAAACGCGGCTTTGGCCCCTAGTTGATTTCCATGGCGTAACGCTCTGCGCATAATTCGTCGTAATACATAACCACGTCCTTCGTTAGAAGGAATAACGCCATCGGCAATTAAAAAAGTAGTCGAGCGAATATGATCGGCCAACACACGTAAAGATTTGGTGGAAGCCTCATTTGGGTTTTGGACATCTAAAATGGCCATGGCAGCTTTGATTAAGTGTTTAAATAGATCGATATCATAGTTATTGGTAACACCCTGCATCACCGCCGCAACACGCTCCATACCCATGCCCGTATCAACGGAAGGTTTTGGTAAAGGCGTCATGTTACCTGCACTATCGCGGTTATATTGCATAAAGACGAGGTTCCAGATTTCAACGTATCTGTCACCTTCGGCATCTGCACTGCCGGGTGGGCCACCCGCTATCGATGGTCCATGGTCATAATAAATTTCGGTGCAAGGACCACAAGGGCCGGTATCACCCATTGACCAAAAATTATCCGCATCTCCACAACGTGAGAAACGGCTTTTATCAATCTTGATTTCATTTAACCAGATTTCTTCTGCTTCAATATCTTTCTCATAGACAGTGACCCATAATTTTTTAGGATCAATTTTGAGTTCTTGCGTTAAATATTCCCACGCATATTGAATGGCTTCGCGTTTAAAATAATCACCGAAACTAAAATTACCCAGCATCTCGAAGAAAGTATGATGACGCGCGGTATAACCGACATTTTCTAAATCGTTATGCTTACCGCCTGCACGCACACAACATTGCGAACTGGTCGCTTTGTTATAGTTACGTTTATCTTTGCCTAAAAAGACTTCTTTAAATTGCACCATACCTGCATTCGTAAAAAGCAGCGTATCGTCGTTATGCGGAACTAATGAACTACTTGGCACTTGTGTGTGCCCTTTATTTTCAAAGAAGCGCAAAAAACTTTTTCTAAGTTCACCAACTTTCATATTTCACCTAAAAAATGAATAGAGTATCGAGGGCTGTGAGTCTCAAATTATTATTCTGGATCGCTGTCCCAGTCTTGTGTGTCGATGGCGATTTTGATCTGCTGGGTGGTAAATCCACGTTGTTCTAAATACCGCGTTTGCCGCATCCGTTGTTCACGGGTTTTTTGAGTATCAAAACCAAAACGCTTCGCACACAAAAGAATAGCGCTATTTTGCCACAATTCTTCTTGCCATTCTTCGTTGGATTGCCAACGATGGCGATCAATACCATGTATTTTAAGTTCGGCACAAATTTTTAAGGGGCCAAAGCCTTTTGAACGCCTAGAACGAATAAAACTGGTTATATAACGGTCTTCATTAAGTAAGTTTTCATTCTCTAATTCATCGAGAACTTCATGAATAACCTGAGTGGTAAAACCCTTCTGTAATAGCTTGCGATGGAGTTCTTGACGGGCATGCTCTCGACGAGCAAGTAAGTAAATTGCCTTATTTTTAAGGGCTTGTTTGGTCTCCAGAGGTGAGAGGGGCGCATCCGCCCCTCCATCCTGAAATGCCTTAGATTTCTTCTTCTTCAAGAACACCGGATTCCATTACCCCTTTTGCTTTCGCCATTTTAGTGGTTTTAGCTTCTTCTTTTAACAAAGCAGCCGTGTTAGGTGCGCGTTGGTTAAGATCGGCCACTAACAATTTTTCACGAATCGCGGCTTCTAATTCTTGCGCAATCTTCGGATTCTCTTGCAAATATTGTTTAGCATTTTCTTTACCTTGGCCAATGCGATTACCTGCATAGCTATACCAAGCACCTGATTTTTCAATCAAACCAATTTTGGCGCCATAATCAACGATTTCGCCAAGACGAGAAATCCCTTCACCATAGATAATTTCAAATTCTGCTTGTCTGAATGGCGGTGCGACTTTGTTTTTCACTACTTTAACGCGGGTTTCACTGCCGGTGACTTCTTCACCTTTCTTAACAGAACCAATACGGCGAATATCAAGACGTACCGATGAATAGAACTTTAAGGCATTACCACCGGTGGTGGTTTCAGGACTACCAAACATCACACCAATTTTCATACGAATTTGGTTAATGAAGATAGCGAGCGTATTGGAGCGTTTGAGATTACCGGTCAGTTTACGTAACGCTTGCGACATTAAGCGCGCTTGTAAACCCATATGTTGATCGCCCATTTCGCCTTCAATTTCTGCTTTCGGTGTTAGCGCAGCTACTGAGTCGATAACAATCACGTCAACAGCACCTGAGCGCACTAACATATCTGCAATTTCGAGTGCTTGTTCGCCAGTATCAGGCTGTGAAATCAATAATTCGTCTAATTTTACGCCGAGTTTTTCAGCATAAACAGGATCAAGCGCATGTTCAGCATCGATAAAAGCCGCAACGCCGCCTTTACGCTGACATTCAGCAACCACTTGGAGTGTTAACGTTGTTTTACCAGAAGATTCAGGACCATAGATTTCAACAACACGCCCTAAGGGTAAGCCGCCGACACCTAGTGCAATGTCTAGCCCTAATGAGCCCGTTGACACAACTTCGATATCAGAAATCGCGCCTTTATCGCCGAGCCACATGACTGAGCCTTTGCCAAATTGACGATCGATTTGCGACAATGCAGCATTCAAGGCTTGTTTTTTATTATCGTCCACAAGACACCCCCAAGATAATGAAAGAAAAAAATGACTAAAGAAAAAGTGAATGTTGATATTATGGCACAGAACATTCGTTTGCGATAATTTTTGTTACACTAATCATAGTGAGCAAAAATCCTTAATCTTCAAAGCATTTTTTGAGTAACAACTAAAATTAGAAATTCAGATGACAAACAACAAAAATCCAGAACACACTCCCATGATGCAACAGTATCTTGCAATCAAATCCCAGCATCCGGAACAACTCCTTTTCTATCGGATGGGTGACTTTTACGAACTCTTTTTTGATGATGCTAAAAAGGCAGCCGAGCTTTTAGATATCACCTTAACCGCGCGTGGACAATCGAATGGCCAAGGGATCCCCATGGCGGGCGTACCATTTCACGCAGCAGAAAATTATCTCGCCAGATTATTACGTTTAGGCGAATCCGTCGTTATCTGTGAACAAGTCGGCGACGTGGCAACCAGCAAGGGCCCCGTTGATCGAAAAGTCACACGCATTTTGACACCCGGCACTGTCACCGACGAAGCGTTGCAACAACCCACGCTCGATAATTTATTGGTTGCGATCGCACACCATAAAAATCACTTTGGGATTGCAAGCCTTGATTTGGGTAGCGGTCGTTTTGTGTTGCAAGAAGTGGATTCCCTGACAGGGTTACAAAACGAACTAGAGCGTTTAAAACCTGCTGAACTCTTAATCGCCGATAATTTCCCTTTTCCGGAACAATTGTTATGCAAAACCCTGGTCCGTAAACGACCCATTTGGGATTTTGATTATGAAACCGCTTATCGTCAATTATGCTTACAATTAAACACCAAAAACTTGGTTGCCTTTGAATGTGAGAATAAGAAGGTCGGGATCATTGCAGCCGGATGTTTGTTACGATATGCCCACGAAACCCAGCGCACAGCACTACCCCATATTCACCGGATCAGTGTTGAACACACGGATGACTACGTGCAAGTCGATAGCCATACCCTCACCAATCTGGAATTGCTCTACAATCTACAAGGCTCCCGAGAAAACACCTTACTAACCGTGCTCGATAATACTGCGACACCCATGGGCAGTCGTTTGCTGGCACGCTGGATAGCACGCCCCTTGCAAACACGCACCACGCTTCATGCACGGCAAAATGCGATTCAGGCTTTTCTAGAAAGCGCGTCCATCGAAGCGTTTAGCACCTTATTAAAAACTGTTGGTGATATGGAGCGGATCTTAGCGCGCGTTGCCTTGCAAAGCGCAAGGCCTCGCGATCTTGTTAAGTTGGGGAATGCCCTTGGCGCAGTACCAAAAATCAAAGCGATGCTTAAAAAAGTGGCAGCACTCGAAGAAGCCGAATTAACCAAACTCCAAGCGTTGCCCACCGTTTGCACGCTGCTTAAAAAAGCGATCGTTGAAAACCCACCACAAGTTATTCGTGATGGTGGTGTCTTTGCCACAGGTTACGACGAAACCCTAGATGAATTGCGCAGCTTAAGCGAGAATGCCGACAGCTTCTTACAAAAATTAGAACAAAAAGAGCAAGCACGTACTAAGCTCAGCACACTCAAAGTCGGTTTTAACCGAGTGCATGGTTTTTATATCGAAATTAGCCGTGCACAAGCACAACATGCCCCGAAAGATTATGTTCGCAGACAAACGCTCAAAAACGTCGAACGTTACATTACGCCCGAATTAAAGGTCTATGAAGAAAAAGTATTAAGCAGCCAGGAAAAAGCGTTAGCGCGCGAACGTTTCTTATACAGTGAATTATTGACTCTCTTACTTGGCGATTTGAAAGTCATGCAAGAAACGGCTAGCGTATTAGCCAAAGTCGATGTGTTGGTCAATTTAGCAGAGCGCGCCAAGACATTAGGCTACCACTGCCCTACGTTGAGTGACAAACCTGGCATTCGCATCAAACAGGGTAGACACCCTGCGACTGAGCAAGTCACTAAAGAACCTTTTATTGCCAATGATGTGCTGTTAACCCCAAAACAAAGCATGTTGATGATTACCGGCCCCAACATGGGTGGTAAATCCACTTATATGCGTCAAACCGCTCTGATTGTGCTCATGGCGCATATAGGAAGCTTTGTGCCAGCACAGGACGCCACCATTGGACCTATCGACCGCATTTTTACCCGAATCG
>CAZCXZ010000117.1:0-10647 GCA_964502705.1 Uncultured Candidatus Berkiella sp.
CCAGTTATGTACTAGTACGTTGGGACCTATTGAATTATGGGCATTTAACACCACCGCAGAAGACGCGCGCATCAGAAACGCGCTGTATAAACGAATTGGTGCAAATGAAACACGTAAATTGCTGGCAATGCTCTACCCTGGTGGATCTGCTGCAAAAGTGGTCGAAGAACGTTTAGCTAAACGTAAAGAAGGCGGACAAAAGATTGATGAAAATGCCGCAAATGGCGTCATTGAGGAATTAATCGAAGAAATTCTGCATATTTACGAAGGTACTACGGGTGGCGCAGCTCAAATGTCGCTGCAGGTATAACCTGCTGCAACCTTAAGCTGACGCATAATAGTGATTATATGCGACGAGACGCTCTTTTCTTAGGAGCGTCTTCCGTTAACTGATGATGATTAAACACCACACGATTATCATGAAATCCTTTATTCTGTTTCGATCTCGTTTTAGCAGCTAGAATCTCATGATCAATAAAAATAATTGTCGCATCGGGCAAATGTTGCTTAATCAATTGTCCACACAATTTACGATTTTCATGATCGAGTGCTGAGAATGGTTCATCCATCAATAGTAACTTAGGATTTGCCATAATTGCCCTAATCAGCGCGATACGCTGCTTCTCGCCACCACTGAGTGTGCTCCAATCTTTAACAACGCCAGCACTACGAATAACCTTTTCTTCCAGTTGATACTTGATGAGTAATTCATCAATTTTAGCGCGTCTTTCTTTTGTTACTTCTAACTCAGCAGGATACAAAATAACATCATAAAGTGAAGCACTCATTGGAAAATAGGCGCTTTGAGGCACGATATGCACATCAGACTGATTAACCGGTAGCGTAATTTTACCTTCAACATAAGGCCAAAGCCCAGCTAACACTCTGAAAAGCGTTGATTTTCCTACGCCCGAAGGACCTTGAATCATTGTGATTTGATGATTTTTAAACTCAAAATGCTTCTGAACAAGGAGCTGATCACCATCTGGTTTACGAACAAACACATCAGAAAACGCTAATATTTTACCTTGCTCTTGTGTAACCTTATTGATCTTCGCAATACCTTCCCATTCTTGGATCTGGGTTTCCAGCTCACATAGCTTGCCTGTTAATACTTCTAAGGTTGTGACGTCTTGATAATAATCATGGCGCCAAGTGAAAAACCCAATCACTCTCGCGAAATAATCACTGGTGATCAGTACGTTATCAATCGAAATTGCCTTAGCAACAATTTGTGGCACGCTTAATAAAAAGCCAATAAAGAAACGTAATTGTTCATTCATTGCGGTACAAAAAGCAAATGCGGACTGTAATCGGCTTAAGGTGGCTTGGTATAGGGCATTACGTTTTAATATTTTAAAAACATTGTGCTTTTCCTTTTGTTGACCTCGTAATAGCTCAATCCCTTCTGCATTTTTTTCAATATGATGTAAAACAGATTCCAATTCGTTTAGATTATTATGTTTTTGTTCTGTAGCATTACGTAAATTTTTACCAATCTTCGTGATAACAAAATTATTGACCAATGAATACACGATGGCGGCAATCGCCATGTAACCTGGGATCACAAATACCAATGTGGAAATTTGTACGGTTAATGGCATAGAAAGCTGCCACAAACCATATAATCCTACCAGAAAGCTAAAAAAGGTGTTGAGATAGCTATCACCTAACATAACGCTTAAGCGATTTGATTCTTGTATCGATTTACCTAAAATTGGCGCAGAGTTCGTGACTTTGGGTTGCACTAAAAAGTGAACACCAAAATAGGCTTTTGAATTTATCCAACGAGTCACATAATGCTTTGTTAACAGATCATCTAAATGGGATGTTAATTTATCAACGGTAAATGCATTAAAGGCAGCAGTGAGTGTATAAAATGAAACAGCTGCTACGAGCGGCATGATTGCCCGAAAGAAACTGTAGTAAGTAATGACGGGTAGGCCTAACACACCAAAAAACTGATTAAAGCTACTATTAATTAAAATTAACAGAGCTGCCTGACTAGCATTACCCAAAACCAACATCGACGCAAGAAACCATTGCCAAAGATCTTTTCGCGAGAAAGAGAAAAATGGTTGATAGGCCTTCTTAATTGACTGCAACGCCATAAATTACTTCGATACAAAATTTGGAAGATAGCTACCATAATTTTATTCAGTTCTCTTGTCAACATGATATATAGTGTATATTCTCCACTGCCTACTTTACGTAAATAAAATTATCTTTAACCTATCACCAATAACCACTTTCATTGAAGGCTAAAATTACATTAAATAGCGCAAAAACAAGGGAACTTCGCATTTATAGGCGAGTCAAATCAGGTAGATGATGACCTGTATTGATGCGCTACTTGTAAAAATAAAAGCTTAGCGCGATGATAGTTGATGTAAGTTTGGTGTTAAACTTACTATTAGGTAATGGAGATAAATCAGTCTATGGTGGGCGCATTTAAATGATTGATTCAGGAATTAATTTTATCATGCATATGCAGTCAATCGATCTTTGGGGATTGATTGGTGTTGGCAGTGCTTATGCGGCTGACCCCGCAACACCTGAAACAGGTCTAAGTAGCAATTTCAGTATCGAGCTAGCACTCACCAGTTTAGCCTCATCTTTTAATAGCATTCTGAGCTTACTTAGATCTTTATCCTACATTATTGGCTTAACACTGATCGTACGTGGTGTGATGATGTATCGTGTCTTCGCCACGCAAACCATGAGCTCGGCGCAAAAAGGGGAAATTGCAGGCCCATTAGTTTTCCTTCTTGTCGGTACATTTTTACTCTACTTTCCAAGCACGCTCTCAACCTCTTTAACAACCGTATTTGGAGACGACAACGTTAAAGGCGCTACTGATCTTATTGCCTACAGTCAATTATCGGGTATCGAAAATTGGAATGCCATAAGCGACGTTGTCATTAAATACATGTACCTGATTGGTATGGTTGCTTTTATTAGGGGCTGGGTCATTTTGTCAAAAATGGGCCATTCTGGCTCTCAACCTGGCAGCTTAGGTAAAGGAATCCTTCACGTTGTTGGCGGTGTATTACTCATCAACATTGTCGAAACATTCAACATCTTAGCAACCACGCTCGGTTACACCGGCTCATCAACGGGAGGCTGATAAAGATGGCTGATCTCCTTCCAGTGACACTCACCGCCCAACGAGGCACTTGGCGCCTTTATTCTGCAAGAAAACGCAATAATAGCTTTTTGAGTATTAAAAAACGCGTGCTGCAACGAGACAATTATACTTGCCGCTTTTGTGGTTTTTTTGCAAAAGAATTTCAAGAAGTTGTCAATATCGATCAAAATTACAAAAACAACAAACCTGAAAATCTAGCTACCGCATGCTGCTTTTGTGCACAATGTTTTTTTATTGACGCAGTTGGATTGGATAGCAATACCGGTGGTAACATCGTCCATATCCCTGAAATTAGCCAGGCTGACTTAAATAATTTTTGCCGTGTTTTGTATTGCTCCCTTGATAAGGAATCTGCTTACAAAGGCAAACTTCAAGCGGTTTATATGAGTTTAAAAGACCGTAGCAAAGAAGTGATAAACTGTTTTGGACCGGACTCAAGTGACCCTCGCGTATTTGGGCAAGGGTTACTTGATGCTTCTCTTAGCAAGGATGAATTACAACATGAGGTATTGAAACACTTACGGTTATTACCATCCAGAAAGTCATTTTCAGTGCAAATTGATTACTGGAAGAAAACCGTATTTGCCAAAGTTCCTCTTTAATAATTGACGAAACTATGACCTCGATAAAGGAGAATACATTATGAAAACGACCGTGATTCGAACGAGCGAAAACTCGCATAAAGCGCTGTGGACCCTGATGGGTTACTTCAGTGCATTGCTGGCACTTTTTTTAATTTCTAATCTGGCACTCGCTGCAGATGCAACCACTGCTGGTGAGGGCTCACTGGGTAGCGTTGCAGCTACTATCACAGGCAGTATGACCAACGTTGCAAAATTAATCACAGCAACCAGCTATGTTGCAGGTGTCGGTTTTGCATTAATGGGCATGCTTAAATTAAAAGCACACAAAGATAACCCAACCCAAGTGCCATTAAGCCAACCAATTGTTTTACTCTGTATTGCTGCAGGCTTAGTGTTCTTACCAAGCTTGATCAAAACCGCTGGTAAAACAGTATGGTCAGACTCTGAAGCGGCATCTGCTACGGGTGAAGGTGGTCAAGAGCTAGGTAAAGAGTAAAGATAACACCTAAACCAAAAGGGACTTGTCGTAATGTAGAAGGTTTTCCTTCGAGAGGCCGAGGCGATCACGATAGTGATCGCCTTTTTATTGGCATTAAAGGATCCCTGTTAACAACCACATCCAAAAATGTCGCCTTATTCTCAAGATTCAAAAAGGCATTCAGTATCGGCTTTGGTCGTACGGACTCTTCAAAATTCGCTATACAAGATGTAACAAGCTTCTTATCTAAGACAGTTGATTCATTTTGCGACAGCAAATAACCTATCCCTGCAACGATTAACCAAGCACTAAAAAAGACGCCGCCACATGCCGCAAATGCCAGCAATGGATCAGCAGGCAACAAATTTGCCAACATAAATACGATCTCTTTTAGATACTCATATTTTAAATATAGGGCTGCTGGTACAGCGATAGTCGCCAGCATTCCTACTATCCAACGCAAATCGATTAGCGAAGCAGGCGCTAGCGTAGCTTGCGGATTTGTTGGTTCAACAGGTTTTACTGCCTCTATCGGTTTTACGGGTTCAAGTGGCTTTGCTGCTTCTACGGGGTTTGCCATGACTGCCGGTGTGATGACTGCAGGGATTATGGGCGGTTTTTCAGCCGGCTTATCAAGCAGCGTCTTCACGAGGTTACTGGGAATACCTGCATTGAAATTAACCATATCCAAGGCTTTGTAACACGTTAACTTGGTTAGATCTTTGATTAATAGTAATTCTGAGACACACTGATAATCAACGCTATAGCGATTTTCTGTAAAAAATGCGACTAATACCGCCAAGTGATCGCTATTCAGATCACAACCAGTGGGATCAAAAAATTCAATAGCCGCTTGTCTTGATTTGGCACCGATACTCAGCTTGATCACGGCAATGGATTCATGATCACCTATGATAAATGGCACCAATAGCTGAGTGCACTCATCAAAAAATAATCGCGGATGGGCTGGATTACCCAGCATGGGTTTATTATCTTGCGTGAACATCGTCAAATGTTCTTTTAATAGCAATGCATTTTGTGATGGCATCACGTTAAACGCATCGCAAACTCCCACGGATGTTTGTAACACTGTTGATTGGCTGATCTGTAAACGAAGATCGGTTGCAAGCTGCCCCATTTGTCCACTCTCACTAACTAAATTGTAAGCATTCTAACCTATTCATAAGAACTTTTTAATATCACAGTTAACCAACACATAACTGAACATTTACAAAAATGGGGCTTATCTTTATGCTATATGCATGAAAACAAATGAAGCCATCCCCCTTATTGAAGCCGCTTTTTTACAGCGTGATACCCTAACGCCACAAAAATGCGATCCCGCGATTCGCGAAGCCGTTGCACACATTATTGCTCAATTAGAGAGCGGTGAAGTACGCGCAGCCGAGCGCAAAAACGGCATATGGGAAGCAAATACCTACGTAAAGCAGGCTATTTTATTGAATTTTCGCTTGCAAGAAAACAAAGTTATTCCGGGCGGCTTTACGCAATTTTACGACAAAGTGCCATTACAATTTGGCCAACATACCGTCAGTGACTTTAGCCGCATGGGCAGCCGGATTGTCCCCCCTGCTTGCGTCCGCCAAGGTGCCTATATTGGCCCTAACACCATCTTAATGCCTTCCTATGTGAATATTGGCGCCTATGTTGGCGAAGGCACCATGGTCGATACATGGGCCACCGTGGGTTCATGCGCGCAAATCGGTAAACACGTTCACTTATCAGGTGGCGTTGGCATTGGCGGCGTTTTAGAGCCTTTACAAGCAACCCCAACCATTATCGAAGATAACTGCTTTATTGGCGCGCGCTCTGAAATCGTCGAAGGCGTGATTATTGAAAGTGGCGCAGTCATTTCCATGGGCGTTTATATCGGTCAAAGCACGCGCATTTACGACCGAGAAAATGACACCATTCTTTATGGACGCGTGCCACAAAACGCCGTTGTTGTTCCTGGCACACTCCCCTCAAGCAATGGTAAATATGGGCTCTATTGCGCAGTTATCGTTAAGCGCGTCGATGAAAAAACGCGGGCTAAAGTTGGCATTAATACGTTATTGCGTAATATCGCAGAGGATAGTGATTGAACTCCAAAACCGTTGAATTTGCTTGCGAGCTCCTAGCACGCCCTTCGATTACCCCTAAAGACGAAGGCTGTCAGCAACTGCTTGAGCTCTTTCTAGCGCCCTTAGGATTCAAAATTGTTCATTTCCCTGTCAACCAAGTCAGCAATTTTTATGCGATCCGAGGCGATGCACAGCCCACACTCTGTTTTGCAGGGCACACCGACGTTGTGCCAACAGGCGATCTGAATGCTTGGCATCACCCTCCTTTTACGCCAACCATTGAAAATAATACATTGTATGCACGCGGTGCCGCCGACATGAAAAGCAGTATTGCGGCCATGGCAACAGCTTGTGAGCGTTTTATCAAAAACCACCCTAACCATAAAGGCAGCATCGCCTTTTTGATCACAAGCGACGAAGAAGGCCCTGCCATTGATGGCACGCATGCCGTGTTAAAAATACTGAAAGAGCGCAATCAAATCCCACAATGGTGTTTAGTGGGTGAAGCATCTAGCACCGATAAATTGGCAGATACCATTAAAGTGGGTCGACGCGGCTCCATCACCGGTTACTTAAAAATTATCGGCAAACAAGGACATGTCGCCTATCCTGAACTGGCTAATAATCCGATTCATAAAGCCATGGCGGCGCTTGCGGAAATTGCTGGATTAACATGGGATATAGCTACGCCCCCTTTTCCTGCGACCTCGCTACAATTCGCGAATATTCATGCAGGCACTGGGGCAACCAATGTGATCCCGGGTGTTTTAGAAGCAAATTTCAATTTACGGTTTTCACCACAAATCACGCCTGAACATATTCAAGCAACCATTGAAAACGTGCTTAAAAAACATGATTGCGAATATGAAATTAAATGGACAATTGGCGGCAAACCGTTTTACACACAAACTTCCAGTAAACTGATCCAAACGGTAACGCACACCGTTGAAAAAGTGCTTGGCTATGCCCCTGTTCACTCAACAAGCGGTGGCACATCCGATGGGCGGTTTTTTGCTGAATATGGCACAGAAGTGGTGGAATTAGGACCGATTAACGCCTCAATTCATCAAGTAAATGAGAATATTAATGTCGATGAATTAGAGCAATTGTCGATGCTTTATGAAGAGATTTTAGTTTCTTTACTCGTGTAAAAATCTATTTCTGTTTCGCCCCTACCGGGGCTTAAGATTAGCGGGATGATGTTACCCCACGCTGCGAATGTCGCGCTATGCGCTCCATTCTTACGCGGGGCTAAAATCCTACGCGGCTGCCGCCGCTGAACAGATTGATTGTTATTTTCGACCATCGGGACATAGAGATTTAGCCCACAACTCGCGCAAGCAGCGCTTGGGTTTGTATTCATCAGCGGCGGCAGCCGCGTAGGATTTTAGCCCCGCGTGTAGGTCGTCAAAGCGAAGCGAAGACGGGGAACGTGGGGTAAATGTGCCCCCCACGAATCCTAAGCCCCGGCAGGGGCGAAACAGAGATCATAATTCGATGTGAAAGTTTTATGAAGTAACAGATTTCTTAGACTTCTCAGCCACATTATCCCTTAAATACACCGGTTTTACCCCGGCTGCCGCTACGCCCTTTTGCCCTCGAAAATATTGCTGATAAGCTAATTCGGCAACCTCTTTAGCATGCGGCAAGCAATTTGGCAGTTGTTGCCAGTTAGGAGGCAGGGTGCCGATAAGCTCATGATACGCATCCCAGCCTGTCCCTACCAATGTTGTAGGGCAATCGCTTTGCATTAAAGCCTGCTCAATGAGCATGGCTGGTTTATAAAGATTTTCTTCGCCTATTGTACGAATGCCCTCTGCACCACAATCAAAAGTGGCGGTATAGACTTCTTGCATCCTGGCATCAATCGCTACAATAACCCGCCCCTTTGTTTCAACTTGTAAAGCTAAAGCCGCTAAAGTCGAGATTTCATATACCGGGATTTTTAAGCCAAAGCTAATACCCTGCGCAATGCCAATACCAATTCGAACGCCTGTAAAGCTTCCAGGGCCTCGTGTCACCGCGATAGCATCCAGATCCTGCAACGATAACCCTGTTTCTGCTAATAAGGACGAAATCATCGGTAATAAAAGCGCTGTGTGCGTATTAGATGTCTTTTCAAAACGCCAGACACAGCCTGATTGCTGCAAAATAGCCGCTGAACAGGCCTCGGTTGAGGTATCAATTGCAAGAATAGTTGGTTTCATGGGCGTGATGTTAAGTCAGCTTATAAGGTGTGTCTAGCCATTTATCGCATTACAGTAGGAATCCGCGACATTCTACTTTAATCTGCACCTCTATTTATCTATCTAGCTTATATAGAGACCAGAATGGCAACTGATGGTATTGCACCTAATTATGCAGAACTCTACAATGAGAATCTCGCACACACGCCAATTGAGCGTGAGCATGCTAGCACCCATTTTTTATGCCGTTTACCGCATTTTCTTGCTGAAGATGTCCATTCCCACGAGCAAATGCTGATCTTGAATGCCGATGGTGAATATCAACCACATCACGTTATACGTATAAACCCGCTGGGCGCAGAAAACCACGGCTATCTATTACTACCCGTAGATAAGCAAGATCGCCGTATTAAATTTACCTTTCGTGGAACCGATCATTTCGAACAACATGGCGACCAAATAGACAGCTTCAACGCCGTTGAAGATGCAACTATGGCATTTGTATATGAAGCCATCAACGCGCATTATGGTATTGGTGCAAGAAATTTAGAATTCACTATTGCAGGTTCTGCTAATAGAACGGCAAGCAATCAATGCTTTTTAAGAGCATTGATTAAAAAAATAGCTATCACGAAACAGTTTAATAATATTAGCCTTTTAAAGGTTAACAACTTAGAAACACTGGAATACGATCTGGTTTCAGATGCAGCATGCACAAATCTATTGGAAAAACCTTTTCCTAATAAAGCGGTTCAAATTCAAATTTGTCAGTTTGGAAAAATTGCCAAGCATCTTTTGCAAAAAGCAGCTTATGAAGCTATTTTCCACATAAAACCTGCAACGATAGAACAAATCGAAGCGGCCAATAAGAAACTTTCTCCTGATATCCTCGTATTTGCTAGCGCACATTTGTTAAGTTCCTATTCCTATTATTTAGCAACACAAGGATTACTGCATGACAAAGAAGTGTTGTTATTGAGAGAAGATGGCACTTATCGGCCACATCAGGTTATCCAATTACCCCTGGTATTGGGCATGTACGGGTATTTAATGTTACCTACTGATAAAAATGACAAAAATATCCGTATTACCTTTCGCGGAACCGATTTCACTGACAATGACAGTGCATTGATCAATCTTGAAACAGACGGTCCAAGCTCAAGCTCATTTGCCAGTATCAAAAATGAAGTCATGGCTTGCATCAAAACCCATATTCAAAAACATTATGGGCGATATGCCCAAAATCTTAATATCGCCATTTCTGGTCACAGCCAAGGTGCATCTACCTCACAATTATTTGCTTCCGCTTTTTTAGAAGAACGTGCACAATGCACAGATTTTGATGGAATTTCACAATTAACATTGACCACATTCAATGACCCTGGCGTCTCAACAGAAGCCCGCATCAAAGCGGATGATCTTGTTCATGAACAACATAGATTAGGCAAGTCGCTTCGAATCAAAGTTAACTTTGGCCGCGTTGATGGTGATATTGTACAAACCTTAGGCGAAGATATGATGTTTGTTCGCCTACCCTTTCCACTTGTGGAAACCGCATTATTGAAAGTTGATAAAGAATTGGCTTATCGGAAATACAAATTCGGTGAACTTTCAGAAGCACTTGGCAATGCCCATTATCTGAATACCTTTTTCTCAATGTTAGATCCCGACGGTAGTGTTCGCCCTACAAAAATTCAAATTGAACATAATAATAGAACCTATACTAATCAAACGGCTGTAGAACATGAATTCATACAAAATGAAATGCTTTATAAAATCAAACGATCCGTAAATGTTAAAAAACAATTGCATCGTATTGCCGATAAACTACAGCTGAGTTATGTAAAATCCTTATTCGATAACTTTCCACTCACGCTGCAAGATTGTCTGTATTTAGGCATTGAGCCGCTTGAATTACTTAAAGACGCGGGGCATTCTTGTTGGTATACAGCAGGTTATGCTGGATATGTCGGACATTTTTGTTATGAAGCCTATAAGTTCGCAGCTGAGATTTGTGGAAATACAACGCCTAGTCAGCCTAAATCCATCTTGACGCAATTTAAAAACAAAATGAGCAATTGGTATTCCGGCACCAGCAATGATGAAATAACGCATCTAACTATCAATCGAAGTGGTATTTTACAAGAAGAGCCCTGTTCTTCTGAAG
>CAZCXZ010000118.1:0-7606 GCA_964502705.1 Uncultured Candidatus Berkiella sp.
GGTAATTAAAATGAAACATGTTTTTAAAATATTTTTTTGCATAGTTGCCTACCTTGGCAGGTTTTTTTGTTGGGATTGTATAGCCACTAGCATACCGAAAGCTGTCATCCACGTCATCAGGGACGTACCCCCATAACTGATGAGTGGCAAAGGGCAGCCTACAACGGGCAGTAAGCCACTGACCATACCAATGTTAATAAAGAAGCAAATAAAGAAACCAAAGATGATCCCACCAATCATTAAACGATTAAAGGTATCCGTATTTTGGATCATCATAATAATGCCGCGCAAAATCACGCCAAAATACAAAACGCAGAGTATCGATGCACCAATAAATCCAAATTCTTCTCCCAATACACTAAAAATGAAGTCAGTGGTTCTTTCGGGTAAGAAATTTAGCTGAGATTGAGTACCATGGCACCAACCTTTGCCATATAAGCCACCGGAACCGATAGCAATTTTAGATTGAATAATATGGTAACCACTTCCCAATGGATCACGTTCGGGGTTTAAAAACGTGAGAACACGTTCTCGTTGATAATCATGCAGCTTCCACCATAGCAAGGGCAGCGTTGCCAAACCGGCAGCCCCCAGCTTAAGAATAAAGCTCCAACGAATACCGGCAAAGAACAACACACCAAATCCTGTTGCTATCACAAGGAGCCCGGTGCCCAAATCCGGTTGCTTAATAATCAGTAAACCTGGAACCATGATAATCGCTAAGCTGATGAGCAAAGGAGTGCGGCTTAATGGTAAGGTTTTATTATCAAGGTAATAGGCTAGCATCAATGGCGTGATGAGTTTCATGAACTCTGAAGGTTGGAAGCGAAATCCACCTAAGTTAACCCAACGCTGAGCGCCTTTACTACTGGTACCCAACGCCAGTACCACCAATAACATTAAAATGCCTGCCCCATATAAAATCGGGGCCCATTGTTTAAATGTCTTGGGTGAAAATTGCGCAATCGCAATAAAGATGACAAAGCTCAATCCTAAATGGAGGCCATGACGTATCAGAATACTGGTTTTTTGGCCGCTGGCACTATAGAGCAATCCGAAGCTCATCGCGAGTAACAGGCCGATCAGTAAGATCAAGCTATGATCCCAATGGAGTGAATAGAGTGTCCTAATACCTGGCAGGTTCTGCCAACTAGGGCGATTAAGCCGCAGGGACGGTGACTTCTTCAGACTCAACATGTGCTTCTGGTTCCATTAAATAAGCTTCAATCACTTGTCTTGCAACAACTGCGCTCGCTTTTTGGTTTTCTAAAATAACAGCAACCGCGATTTTGGGTTCATCAACGGGTGCAAAACCAATAAACAGCGAGTGATCTCGTAAATGTTTTTCTACTTTATCGTGTTCATATTTTTCATTTTGTTTGATCCCAAAAACTTGGGCAGTACCGGTTTTGCCAGCTGCAGGAATGGTAAATCCTGAGAAATGGCGATAAGCCGTGCCCTTGGGATGCGAAACAACTTGCCGCATCGGTTCAATAATGGTTGACCAATGGTTAGGATTATCAAGCTTGAGTGGCGCTAATTTGCTAAGCGCCATATCTTTATTAAAATGGGGGCGGTAAGCTTCACCACGGTTGGCTATGTAAGCTGCGACCACCGATAATTGTAACGGTGTTGCTAAGATATAACCTTGACCAATGCCGGTAATAATCGTTTCGCCTGGATACCAAACGGTACCCAATGCTTTTTTCTTCCAAGCGTTTGAAGGTACTAAGCCTTTTTGCTCTCCCGGCAAATCGACACCGGTTGCTTTGCCTAATCCAACTCGTGTAAACCACGTAGCAAGTTGTGCAATCCCTAGCTTTTCAGCGAGCGTATAATAATAGATGTCGCAAGACTCACGAATCGATTTTTCCAGATCGGTCCAACCATGACCGTGCTTTACCCAATCTCGGTATAAGCGTCCTTGACCACCCAGTTGGTAAAATCCGGGATCAAATAATTTATGATTAATATCAACCTTACCCGTCGCGACACCCGCTAACCCTACAATCGGTTTAATGGTAGAAGCAGGAGGATATTGCCCTTGAATAGCGCGATTAAAAAGTGGGCGACTAGGCGCTGAACGCAATGCATTATATGAAGCGTTATCAATGCCGCGCACAAAGTGATTAGGATCAAAACTTGGCGCGCTCACCATGGCTAAGATTTCGCCATTTTTGGGGTCAATTGCAACGACGGCGCCACGGTTTTCACCCATGGCTTTTGCAATAGCAATTTGCAAATCAATATCGATAGATAAATGTAGATCTGTTCCGGCTGTGGCAGGGAACGTTGAGAGTGCGCGGACTTCACGGCCCAATACATCCGTTTCCATTTGTTGGATGCCAGGTGTGCCCTGTAATTGGTTTTCATAAAATTTTTCTAGCCCAATCTTACCGAGCTGATAAGTGCCACCATATCGCTTTTTATCGAGTTTACTCAGCTCTTCTTTGTTGGCTTCGCTCACATATCCCAAAATATGCGCTAGCAATGAACCATACGGATAATCGCGGATCAAATCGACTTGCAGGAAAAATCCTGGAAAACGATATTGGTTCACCGCAAAAGTGCTGACTTCTTCTTCGGTTAATTTAAGTTTTATGTATTGGCGTTGATGAGAGGGGCTTTCTTTGATTTTTTCTAATAGTGTTTCTTTTTGTTCGCTTTCGATGGGAATGAGCTGGTTCAATTCTTCGATTGTCTTATCAAGATCGGCAACTTGCTCTGGGATCACGGCGAGATGGAAAGCGGGCACATTTCTAGCCAGGAGTTTACCATTACGATCAAAAATTAAACCACGGGTAGGCGCAATGGGCACTAAACGTAATTGGTTACGCTCCGAAAGCATGGCATATTTTTGGTGATCGGTAATTTGCAAGTAAGCAATACGTGACAGTAAAACTAAAATCATCACCGCAATAATGCCTATCCCGACGATTGCCCGCTGGGTATAAAGACGCTTTTCTTGAAAACGCGGTTGCAAGCGCTGATGTTTGTACATTATTTAGTTTTTTAACATATTAATTTAGTTGAGTGTTGCGTATATCTTAACACGAAGGGTGGGGTTTGGTGCGATAGTCATAATCTGAGATTTTCGAGGAAGTTTGCAGAGAACTTGGGGGTTTTTGCGCTTTCTGCTGAATAACCAACCAGACTCTCTGAAGTTCTTTGGCGGGATTATCGCCGGGTTCAAAATGCAGCGTCTGCTTATGAGTTTGATTTACTGTTACCGTTTTAGGGACAAGCGCAGGACTAACGGGAAGCTTAGCGGGCGTTGATGGCAGTTGGCGTAGCGTTGTCACTAAAATGGATAAATAATTCAACGCGCCCACAATAAACAAAAAAGTCGCCATGGCAGTAGAGGAGGTTAAATAAAATCCTAGCAGGGCCAGTGCGATTACTGCTTTGCGTCTAGGGTGCTCAAAGGTGATCATTAATCTTTAGTCAACTAAAATAAATTTAGGCACATATTAAATAATGAGTAATTTTTTGTCAATTGGATAGCAAAATATTCCACTTTTGCATCATCCTGTTCTTTTATGGTATCAACACAGAAGTTGAGTCAAAAATATTTACAACCAATGCTTTAGTTAACTAATCTAATCCCGAGGTTTTCATGAAGAAAATAATCGTTGCGGTATCCCTTTTGGGTTGGTTAGCCGTTGCGAATGCCGCAGAAGATAAAAAACTCGTTGTGATTGGTGAAGATCCAGGACCGGTTTATACCCAAATTGTTACGCAATGGGTGCAGGCGACTAATTTCGCTAAGAATGCGAGTGATCTCGCAGTCGCTAAATTGAAATTAGATATGGAAAAAGATCCCAAGCTCAAGAAGGTGTTAACACCCGCTTTAATTGCTGATCTAGAGCAATTTTTTTATGAATTGTTTGCGTCAAGAGAAACCACCACCGAATTGGCCAAACTCTATGCACAGTATTTTACGTTAGATGAAATGAATGAGCTGGTGAAGTTTTATAAAACCCCATTAGGCGTAAAACTGATTAAATCCAATTCTGAATTAACCATCAAAAGCCAACAAATTGGTGCCAATTTATTTAAGAAGCACGAAAATGATTACATTAAAGTGTTAGCAAAATATTTAGCGCCAGAAGCAGAAAAAGCGAAGGCTGCTGCGACGTCGCCTAAAGCAACGACAGAGCCAAAAACGGCAACAGAGCCAAAGCCTGCTTTGCCAGAAAAGAAACCTTAAGGCACACCGCTTAGATCTGCAAAGGGCTATCAGGTTACTGATAGCCCTTTTGTTTTTGCGTTAAGTAAAATCTGACAAAGTTAATGAGCGTAATGCTCGATTAAAGATCGGTATTCCTTCATCAGGTGTTTTATCAGCATGATCCGTTTCTAGTTTGTGTCGCGCATCCCCGTAGTCCAGCCAAGGAACTGTTTCGACATAAGCTTGTGCTTGATCAAGGACTTTGCAGTAGGTTGTAAAATATTGATCACGGCTCGCTAGTCGTAGACCATTAAGGTAATTATCTCGATAAACTGTCGGTATAATAATTTTATAACGCTGGTCTCTAACCAATTCAGCATTCATCATAATTCGTGATAGCCTGCCATTTCCATCACTAAATGGATGCACTTCACTAACAACAAAATGTATATAAAGCGCCTTGGAAAGTCCATCCGGCAGCAGTTTATAATATTCAAATGATTGACATAATGTTCCAATCACATCTTCTGGTTCGACGAAAAGGGTATTGCCAGCTTTATTATTATAATTTTTAAATTCACCAGGCATTTTTTCGGGTCGTTCTTTCATGAGATAAGCATGTCGTCGCTTTAGAATATCTAAAAATTCAGTTGCATTTTGTGGCGTTATGTCCATTTCAGATGGATCATTAGTTAAACGAAAATTGGCTAAAATATCATGGCTATCAGCATGGCGATTGTTTATTTCCTTTCCAGAAAATACAATGTCTTCTGCCTCGTCAATCGCAAATTCGGTGCCCTCAATAAAATTTGAAAAATAAGATTCAAAAAAGGAAAGATTTTTTAACGATACGGTATTAAACGGGTAGGTTCTTTCTTTAAAATTGCATTTTTTCAAGTATAAGTAGAGTTTTTCAAATAGAGTTAATCTTTTATTATCATAGGGTTCTTTTTTAGCAACAGCGATTGCATAAGGCGATGTTAAAATAGATTCAGCATTAGTTACTAACATTGAACTGATTATTTGATTTAATTTAATATATTCTTTTTCATACCCTAATGCTTTTGATATTTCCTTCGCTTGGTCTCGGAGTTGATTTAAAAAATGCTCGCCATGATATCGCATTTCCTTAGCAAGGATATTTTCGATGCCTTCCTCTCCAATAGTTTTAAGTCCTTTATTGACACCTCTAACACTAGTTAAATTTTCTAATAGCAACCGAGGCAAAGTGCTGCGAGCAAGGTTGGGAATGATTTGCTCAAAATAGGAATCGTTGTTTCCTTTTAGTACTTTAATAATAAGGCCCGGCAACTTTATTGTTTTTGCATAAGAACTTGTAACAAAAACAATATAATCATCATCATTGTAGTAAGCGGGTTTTAAATCAAAGGCTGTTCTAAAGCTAATAATGCCTTTAGGCACAATATATGAAACTACTTGCATCCATTTTTCGCGAACGAGGGCATTCAGTGGTGATTGTAAATCATCTGAGTAGATGCCTTGATACAGGCGCTGAAGCTTTTTTTGTTGGAATAGGTTAGATAACCGCTGTGCTTCCTTTTTACTTGTTGAAAAATACAGCTTTCCCATAAATAACCCTGAATTCTAGAATATTATAGTGATATAGTATTCGAATTATAGAATATTAACAATTATTAAATCGAATTATAGAATATTAATTTATGATATTTCGAATTCTAGAGCTTTAATTAAGGGTGCATATGCTCATTTTGCCAGATTTATTATTAGTGATAATATTGTAAATTGTTTAACTAACATAAGATTGTGGCTTTTGCTATTTAATGATACTGAAAACCCAGATAAGGCTATATCGTGTATCAGACGCAAGATTTCATCAGAGGACTACGGCTAGCCGTAAAAAATGCGGAACTTCCAGAATTTCGGGAAGAATATCCTAATGGTGGTCAATACACTTTTGAAGAGACCTTAAAACAATACAAACAATACTACGATAGCTTAGAGACGAAAGAAAAACAGACATTACTGCAAAACCTATTTTGGAATGAAGTTAAAGCCGTTGGTACACCAATAATTGAGGATGTTCCTGATGGCAACAGTAAGGTTTACTTTCTATTTCAGAGAAGCAAGCTAAAAGACAGCACAGAAAATGTTGGCGAAAAAAGAGAGCTCTATTTACAGGGTGATTATCACGGCTATGGATCGACTTTTAAAGATGCTCAATCTCTAGAACAATTACCAGGTACAGATATCATGTTTCGTAGTGATACTATGCCTAAGGGTGCGTTAGTGACTTATTACTATGTACAACTTGAGCCTAGTTACGGTGATAAGTCAGCAATACACTTTTATGGTGATCTTGCTTTTCAACCGCCATCTTTTTTTCCTGCAACGCCAGAAGTGCCACCTGAAAATATGCCAGGCAGTAAAACAAAAGAAGAAATTGCTATGGTTAGTAACCTTTTTTGGGGTGAAGATAACGTGCTTTCGGACGAGAATTGCAAGTTTCATAAATCTTATGATCAAAATTCAGGATTTTTCTGCGCAGATTCTAAACAATCCGTGGCTGACTTAGCTTTCCCTGTTAGGATGAAAGGGGACAATGAATTCTTCGATAATTTTTTTGCAAGTAAAGTAAAGAGTGCCAGCCTTGTATTGGCTAGCAGAAACGACAAAATAATTGATTATCCTGAAAATAAAGCCGATCTCGATAAATGCTCACGAAGTATTCTCGTATTCGCGCCAGAGGATAAGAATGCAATAGAGAATGTTGTTATTATGTATGATGGTAGATTTTATCAGCTTGGCAATACTCAAGAACGTCTTGAAAGATTATTTGATCAAAATACGGTAGTAATTTATATAAACCCAGAAAAAGGTATTGAAGAGGAGGCGTTAAAAAGCGGAATTCAATTTGATGCTGCTGACTCTTTACCTGGGATGAAAGAAAGAACGGTAGATTTAAAGCATCGAGTAGATGAATATGCAAAGTTTATCCATGAGGAGCTTTTACCTGCATTAGTTATCCGTGGGTTTAAAATTCCGGACGATCCTAATAAGAGGGTTTTAGTTGGAGCTAGCCTAGCGGGAACAGCCAGTATTTATATGGGAATGAAGTATCCTCAGTGGTTTGGGAAAGTTATTGCGCAGTCTCCATCCATAACAAATCGGGAAAAATTAGAAGATTTTGTTAAACAAGGCCGACAACCCCCACCACCAGAAATATATTTAAGTTGTGGGCAATTTGAATGCCCAGAACACGCAAGAAATTTAGGACTGCCTTTTGCTAAAGAATTAGAAGAAAAACTTAACATTAAATTACACATCAAACCGTATGGACATCAAATGGAAGGATGGAGTCAGGATTTAGAAATATCATTGTCAGCTTTAGGTCTTAAAGCTACACAGCAAACAACTTTTGGAGCTGCATCATCAAGCCAATCTGATATTGCTGAT
>CAZCXZ010000118.1:7616-10453 GCA_964502705.1 Uncultured Candidatus Berkiella sp.
AGGATCCGATACAGAGAACCTTTGTCGCCCAGTATCATAGTCATAAAGATAGAATCGTAAATGAAGAACATAGACAAAAGACACATGATGTTAATGATGATATTCAAGATGAAACGAGCGAAAGAACCAAAAAATTTGATCAATAGAAGTGAGGCATTTACTTGCAAAGCAAGTAGTTTGTCACCGCACCTTAGCTTATAAAGCTAAGGCGGGTTACTCAAAGTAGGGGATTAATTCTAGCCGCTCATCACGCAGAATGCGCAAAATATTCATTCAACAATGTCATGGTAATCGGCTTTAACACCTGGCTACCATAAGGCTCTAAGCTGCCTTTGGGGGTTGGCGTTTGATCAACCTTATCGGTTAAATTACTGACGAAGATATATTGGTTATTATCTTTTTCAACAAAACCCACAAACCAACCATCGCGCTTCAGGCTAGGATTTTCTAAACGCTCGTTACGACCGTGACGCCCTGAACCCGTTTTGCCATAGAGTTCTGCGCCGTTTTCCAGCTTACCAAGATGCATATTGCGTTTGGTGTCGTTAATGGCTTCTTGCTTAATGCCTAATTGGTTATTGAGCATCGCATTTAAGAAATCAAGTTGTTCTTGACCTGAGATTTTCAAACTGCTGCCTAACCAGGAATGGGTTAAGCCATTGTTTTTACCTGGGTCGCCGGACATATCTTGATTACCGTAATGAAATGCCGCGAGATAATGTTTCATTTTCTCTGCGCCTAATTGTGGAGTTAGTTCTTGCGATACCCAAACAACGGAATGTTGCATCCAAGTAGCAGGCGTTTGATCACTTTCATGCGTTGCCAGAAACTGCTTTTCGCCATTCCATTTAAAGTTTGTGTCTTGTTTAATTAACGCTGCATCAAAAGCCATTAATGACAGAGGTACTTTAAAAGTGGAATTGGCAGCGATACGTTCGCCACAACGATTATTCGGATTATATTCACTCACCACTTTTTTAGCTTTCACATCATAGATCATAAAGCAGGCATCATAGTCTTTAAACTGTTTAGCAAATTCTTGTTTGGTAATGGCTTGGGCAGAGGTACTGAGTATTGTCGTAGTTAATATCAGCGAGGCGAGTTTATGCATGATAGCTCTCAATTAAATTTGTGACAAAATCGCGAACATTATGCCAGATGTGAGAAATTGTATCGAGTAGATGCTATAAATGAATAAAGTATCTTTGAGTTTTGTCATGAAAATAGAAAAAATACGCTATCAATTGAATACGCAGGTGTTCAATATTCCGCAATATGATCAAGATAATGAAAATTTATCATCAAGTTTTACGCAATTCACTTTAATATTGGCTATTACGCTAACTATATTGATTTCTCTATTTGCACTTTATCCGAAAAATCCTTTTACCGATCCTTACTGGCTGTTAATTTTTGGACTGACTATCGCAACTTGGATTTACTATTATCTTTGTGCGACAGCACCAAAAATATTCTTCACTTTTAACAATGCTAAGATACATTCTGGCGATGAGGTACGTTGTCAGATAGAGGTCATTGGCAATCCTTCAGCTTTTAAAAGTATTACGCTAACCTTAATGCAAAGAGTCAGTATACGCGCAGCAACATATAACGGGTACATTTCTAGAGGCACCGGTTATATTACAAAATATCCCTATTCAGAAAAAATAGTTGAAACAAAGAATGCGCATGAAATCATTGGCACTGATATCACTTTCAATATTCCAAAGCAATTACACCCCACTTTTAAATCAAATGTCCACACGCCTACTCTTGGTAAAGGCAATTTAGATTTAAGCAAGGCAGGTGATTTTTATATAGAATGGATATTGACCGCTTGCTGTAAATTAAAGAATCGACCCACATTATATCTTAATGAATTTATTACCGTTCACACATTAAATGATGAACATGAAAATGAAAACCATAATCAAATTGAATGTTTTTAAAGAAAATCTGCATCCTTTTGAGCATGTTCAAGGTGAATGCACATGGGATTTAGGGGATGAACTACCTAAAGAAATTTCAGTTTGCTTATTGTGGTATACGCAGCAAAGTCACTATACAACGTATCATACAACCAACATTGTAGAAAAATGGACAGCTAAAAATCCTAGCAAGGTTGATAAGCTTGAATTTGATTTCAAAATGCCTGGATTTCCTTATTCATTTGAAAGCGAATTATTTCGCATTGGTTATGCGATTGAAGTGAGTATGAATATTGGGGAGCCAACTATAAAAATCATACAGTGCACTCCATAGCACATATTTGTAGCTATTTAACTTTTCGTAATTTTTTGTGCTTTACTCACAAAGCGATCTAACGCATTTGCAAACACCTGGTTATCTTGATTATTCAAGGGTGGTGGTCCGCCCGTTATTTGCCCTGCATCGCGCATGGTGGCCATAAAGTTACGCATGGTGAGCGTTTGCTGTATGTTTTCAGTGGTATAAAATTCGCCCCTGGGGTTTAACGCAAAACCGGCTTTCGCAATCACATCACTCGCCAAAGGAATGTCCGCCGTGATCACTAGATCGCCAGCTTCGGTTTGTTCCACAATCACTTTGTCTGCCACATCAAAACCGCCACCCACCAATACAAATTTAATGTAAGGGGAGGGGGGAATATAAAGGGGCTTGTTGGCAAACAAGATCACAGGAATCGAAGTGCGTTTGGCTACGCGGTAAAGAATTTCTTTAATCGTTTTGGGGCAAGCATCTGCATCAACAAGTATCTTCATAAGCTGGCTAGTGCCTCTTTTTGCTTCTTAGTTAATTGCTTGATTTCGTATTCGCGTTTTAGAGCATCGGATTTTGATTTTAAGCGTTGCTGATAA
>CAZCXZ010000119.1:0-10336 GCA_964502705.1 Uncultured Candidatus Berkiella sp.
GCTAGGCTGCACTTGAAGAACACCGCATTATGAATCAGTCCAGCCTAGCAAAACCTGAATCAAGAGAACCTGCTATAACCTTTGCCAAACCCAGCCGCAGTAAGCAAGAGCCTGTGATTGCTGCTGAACCCAGTATGCCAGCCATAAACTATGCCCCTATTATAGGGGTACAGTATCTCGATTTAGGTAATATTCAAGGAGATGTGGGTCGCTTGAAGCGAGACATCTTCATCTATACATTGAAGAAAGCCTATGATAGCGACCCCAAATTATTCAATTTGATTCTTGAGAGCCAAACCACTAAGGACTTGGATCGTCTTCATCGATCGCTCATCAGATATTTACAGCCTCCAGAACAGAAAATATTGATCTATCCTGAGCTTATTAATGCTGTGGATGTCAAAACTAGCCAAAAAGCACAAGCGATTGCTGCAGGTGCTTCAGATGAAGAACTTTCTCTAAAGGGTCATTCAGATGTAGAGCAATATGTTAAAGAAATGCAAAGTAAAACATCCGGATATAAGTTCTAAGTTTCATACTCATAAAGCCGTCTATAATTAATGAATTGGACAACACTGATCCAAAAGGGTGATGCTTTGATAACCAATAAACTGCTTTTATTACCAGTGCTGTTAGGGCTCGCAAGTAACAGCTTTGCTCAAGATAGCTTTGAGGTTAACAAGGTCTTAGACAATGGATATTACATAATTAATGGTCTTGAGTGGCAACCTCATTCCAACTGTAAAACATTGAGGCCGGGAGATAAGGTTTCTTTTCTAGAAGGTAATTCTAATGGGGATTGTGTCTCAGCAATTATTCTCGACCACAACTCCAACACTAAATGTAAATTATGGTGTAAAGATAATAACTAATAATCAATTCGGAGCTTTACTCATGCTAGCAAAAAAGAAAATGCTTAAATTATTGGTTTCATTCTTATTACCTTTTATTGCCTTCACTGCAAATGCAGGACAGTATAAAGTGTCTGAAAAACTCCAAAATGGTGATCTCATGATCAATGGCATGGCGTGGAGACCTGCAAAAGCTTGCGCGCACATTAGTAAAGGCGATTCCGTTACTTTCAAAGAAGGTAATCAGAATGGTCACTGTGTTTCAGCGACCATCGTCAAAGATAAAGAAACCAAACCTTGTCAATTGTGGTGTGACATCTAGCATTAAACCAGATTACCAGACTATTTGACTTCTTAAACCAACAATATTCAATCTTCTATGATTTGCAGAAGGATTTAAATTATTTCCCAATGCCTGTGTAGGGTCGATGCTGGCATTAATATAGTTCGCCAGAAACAACAGGTTTTCATTCACTATCCAATTCAAAGCGAGGGTGACGTTATTTTCTTTACCGCCATGAATGTCTTCATCGTTTAAGTTAACCATACTGTATCTTGCTGCAACTTCAAATGCACCATAGGGGCATTTGGGAATAATTTGACCATAGGTACCGGTTTTTACTTTATAGATTCGACTTTCTCCAGTTAACACATAAGAAACTTGGGCATGCCAGCCATCAAAAAATAGATTAGGGGCAAAATCTCTATGAATACTGGCTTGCAAATACTCTATACCCATCACCAACGGCCCATTTTGGCCACTGAGTTCAAAAGCGGATTCCGTATAATATTTGATATGCAATCTATTACCTGAATCAACCAAACTGGGCGTATTTCGCGCTTTCACTTCAGGACGCGTAGAGAATCGTCGGCCATCATCATTTGGTAAATCATTTCTATAGTTTGGGTTGTTATCTGCATACACGCCAGATATGCCAAATTGCAGCACTTTATTGTCGTGATTGATAGGTACTACATACCCTCTAATAGTGTTTGTAAACTTATCAGAACGATGCTTAATGACTGCGGTATCACGATTTTGATTATGAGGTACCGTTGCTGAGGCAACTGTGAGCCCATAGTGCTCACCCCAATTGGTTATTCTGCCACCAATTCCCATACAAGGACGAAGTGCGATCACAGGCAAGCTTCGCTCTAAAAATGGTAGCCATTTACCACTATTGGCGTTCTCTAAGCAAAAGGGTGAAATAATTTGGCCCAGACTGATTTCAGTATCTTTTAAACCAGCGTAAGTAAAAAAGGCATCATTAATCGCAACCTGGGTGCCTTCATAGGCCAACACGACGGTAAAAGACAAATCCTTACCAATGCCACCAACAAAGCTGGTTTCCAACGATCGAATATTGGTGCCACTTGGGAATTCATTTTTTTCTTCTTCATAGTTGCTCGTGAAGACCACACCATCGATTTTAGCTAAGCCATGAAGCTTAAACCAATAACGATTATCATTTTCACGATAAACCTCAATACCGCCATCTGTACGCACCTCGTCGGCGTGACTGATTGTCGGAATAAAAGGAAGTGATAGAAGAGCGCACAAAGCCAAAGTTATTTTTTTCATATTGTTATTTACATGGCTAATAGAAGAGTTATGTGGCGTTAAACTAACATGGCCATGCTTATGATTCAAGTTTGATATCTGTTTGAAACAAGAGGTTATTTTTACAGTGCCAAAGGGGGTTACTTAGTGAGTAAAGTATATTTATGCTAAATTTATAGAATCTATAAGCATGTACGGTCAATCATGGAAGAAAGAGCGCTATATGGAACATCCGGCCCCAAAAAATGGCTTAGCTAAAATCAGAGAAATACTCTGGCCCATTTATGGCATAGAGCATAAAAAATTTATTCCTATGACCATTATGATTTCCCTGATCCTATTTAATTATACAGTCATACGTAATACAAAAGATGTATTAGTCACGACTGCAACGGATGGTTCAGAAATCATTACTTTTCTTAAATTCTGGGTTGTATTGCCATTATCGGTGATTTTCTTTTTAGTGTATTCAAAGCTCAGTAATATCTTCTCAAGACAAGCCTTATTTTATGGTTTTGTGAGCTTTTTCCTCATCTTTTTTGGTCTATTTGCGTTAGTGTTTTATCCACATCAAGACATCATCCATCCAATACAAAGTGCTAATAAAGCGATTGATTACTTACCCGCTGGCTTTAAACACTTTATCAATATTTATAAATATTGGTCATTTTCATTATTTTATGCGTTTGCAGAGCTATGGGGCGTTTTAATTGGCACGTTAATGTTCTGGCAGTTTGCCAATAGTATTGTCAAAGTCAGTGAAGCTAAAAGATTTTACGCGCATTTTTACTTGTTAGCGAACCTGGCAACCGCATTTTCAGGCGTGGTTTCAAAATATTTTGCGGGCAAAGGTAAAGCTGTTTCTGATCCAACATTGGCCTATAGCATTACCATCCAATATTTAATGGGCACCGTCTTTATTTGTGGGGTTGTCGTTTTATTGTTGTATTTCTACATGGACAAATATATTTTAACTGATGCACGCTTGGTAGATTTAAATGACATTCAAAAAACCAAGAAAAAATTAAAGATGTCATTGATTGAAAGCGTTAAATTCATTTTCTCATCACCATACCTTCTATGGATTGCGGTCTTGGTTATTTCATATGGTGTTTCTATTAACCTTGTTGAAGTGGCTTGGAAGAATCAAGTTAAACTTAATTTCACCAATCCAACTGATCAACAAGCGTTCTGGGGAACCTTTGTACAGTTTTCAGGTATTTCCACCTTTGTAATGATTTTAATTGGTAGCTATTTAATTAGAGCAACAGGCTGGAAGATTGGTGCATTAGCAACCCCTGTAATGATAGGCGTGACGGGGCTTTTATTTTTTGGTTTGATGATTTTTGATCAAGCTTTTAGTCCCTTAACCAGCGCTTTAGGCATGACAGCGTTAGGCATGGCGGTACTTGTTGGTGCTGTTCAGAATATATTAAGTAAAAGTACCAAATACGCCTTGTTCGATCCTACCAAGGAAATGAGCTACATTCCGCTCGATGAAGAATCCAAGATCAAAGGTAAAGCAGCGGTCGACGTAGTCGGTGGCCGATTTGGTAAGGGCGGTGGGGCAGCTATTCAGCAATTTATGTTCTTATTTATCGGGCCCGTGGCAGTCGTGGCACCTTATACGGCTATTATCTTATTGATTATTGTCACCGTGTGGATTGTGGGGGTTTTAAAACTCCACAAACTATTCGTGGCTGCAGGCGGAGAACGTACTTAACGCTTAATATACCGCTCGCACTTAGTGCGAGCGGTAGTTGCCCCCTTAAGGGCTATCTGTTTGTAAAATCGATAATTGCAGCTGATTTTTTTCTTTCTTCAAAACCGCTTTTTCCCCTTCAAGGTTTTCTTGTTTTTTCAGTAAGTGTTCAACCGTAGTCTGTAAACGTTGGTTCTGCTGCAATAATTGCGAAAATTGCAATTTAAGGGTTTCAACTTCTGATTTTTCGATTTCTTCTTGTTGAGATTTTTCTGTCAGCGACTTTTCTAGATTTCTAACTCTTTCTTGACTGATTAATTTTTCATTTTCATGTAGACGCGAGGTTTCACGTAAAACATCTACTAGCTTTCTAACTTCATCCAGCTCTGATCCCAAGCCATCAATCGTATTCGATTTATTCTCTAATTCATAAGACAGTGCATTCGCTTTTTCAGTTTGCAGCATTAACTGTTGGTGATGTATCGCCAGTTGCTTTTCATTTTCCAAGGCTTGCTCGATACGCAGTTGCTCAATTGCTTGCTGGTAATGCTCTAGGTTAGTTTGGATCTGAGTAGCCAACTGATGCAGGCGCATATTCTCGGCTTTTAAATCGGCAACTTGTGATTCGGATCCTTGATAACGCGTTTCCAATTGCAACAAGGCTTGTTTAAGCTGACGCCCCTCAATTTCTAGATTTTGACTTCGCTTTGTTTCGATTTGGTATTGCTCAGACAGTTCATCGATTTGCCGCTCTGCAGCAATCAAAGCATCTCGCGTATCGTTTATCGTCGATTGAAATTGCTGACACTCTGTTTGATGTATTTGCGATGCTGCCGAAATAGTTTGCGCTGTTTCTGCTTGTAAGCGCTCCCATAAGCCTGTTACCACATTAAGTAATTCTGAAGGTAGGGAACCTTGAGCTGCACCTTGCTCTGACTTCCATTGCTTTAAATGATAACTAATCGTGGTTTTGCTACCGGTGCCGAGCTGTTCCCGCACTGCATCAACTGTGGGTGCCTTACCTTGCGCTTGTAATAACTGCGCCGCTTGCGAAACATCTTCAAAACTTAACCCAATCCGACCCATGATATTTTCTCGCTATGTAACGCTTTACGTATTATGTAATATATTATCTTATTGTGCAAAAAAGGACATCCAAAAATAGATCAATTAACTATCGATAACCATGCTTATCGATAGTTATGGTTAACATAGTGTGATAAATTATTCCGTAATAACAAAGAGATGAGAAAATAATCAATCCGGCTTCGCTCTTGAGGGAGCTACGCCGGACAAGAAGGACATCCAAAAAATCATGTTCAAAAAAGAGAAGGACATCCATCCTGCTTCGCTAAAGCTTCGCAGAACAAGTAGCAAATCCGAATTAAACATTACGAATGAATTACAAACGTATCTTCATGCCGCAACCAGCAATAACACACGCAAAGCGTATCAACAGGACATCCGTCACTTTATAGAACAGGGGGGGTTACTGCCTGCGAATGCAAGTGGCTTACTAATTTACCTACAAAAATTTGCACCAACATTGAAACCGCAGACGCTTAAAAGAAGATTAACCGCGATTAAGCATTGGCATACCTATCAAGGATTTCCTGATCCCACAGCGCATCCTTTGATCCGTAAAACATTATCAGGCATCTCGCGCGTTCACGGTAAACCAGCAGAAAAAGCCGGAGCACTAACCTTAGAACAACTCCAAAAAATGGTTGGGTTATTAGCCGCCAGAGGGCAATTGCGTGACTATCGAGACAGAGCATTGTTACTGATTGGCTTTTTTGGTGCCTTTAGGCGCTCAGAGCTGGTTGCTATTCAATGGCAGGACATCCAATTCGTTGAAGAGGGTATGACGATTCTGATCCCCCGATCAAAAACCGATCAAAGTAGGGAAGGCCTAACCTGTGCAATTCCCTCTGGCGGGCAAGGGCTCTGTGCCGTAAGCGCTTTACAAGCTTGGAAAAATGCTTCGAATCAGCAACAAGGGCCGGTATTTCGAGCCATTAATAAACATGATCATATTCGAGCAAATGGCCTTACCCCCTTGAGCGTCAATCATATAATCAAGAAGCTAGCGCTCGAAGCCGATTTGCCCAATCCTCAAAGCTATAGCGGGCATAGTTTACGCCGCGGTTTTGCTACTGCAGCCAGTAAAAAAGGGGTGCCGATGGTTGCCATCATGCGCCAAGGTCGATGGCGCCATGAGGGAACTGTTTATGGGTATATCGAAGAAGGGCAGCGGTTTGCTGATAATCCGATAAATACTCTACTAAGTTCAGTATAATTTTTTATAAAAGACTTGCAGATAGTTTTTAAACTCAAATTAAAATGTGGTCCAAAGGTATCCTTTAAGCACTGCCACACATTGTGATCTCAAAGATAACATCAGTGCATGTTACACGTGAATATGAGCGTAACAAAATTAATAGCTATGCTTGATATACACTTATTTCCTTAGTGAAAATCGATAATCATTTGTAAATTTATTTAATGACATAGATCCAATAACTCCTTGATCAGTTCATTGAGTTAGAAAATTACTATGCTAGAATCAAATAAGGATTGTTTAAACGGGTAGTATTTCATGCTATATCTTTCATGGAAAAATAGAAATGTCGCTTACAACCTGATGCAAGATGAGAAGTCTATAAACGTATGTCTATCGCACTGGCACCCCGAGCGATTCATAAGAGAGCGTGCTACTGAATTTTATGAGAAATGGAATAAAGAAAAAAATCAATGGGAACATTTGGAAAATCCATCTGCTAGAGATCGCGAACAATTTATACTGCTAGCAACGTGCGCAAATGGCATGATTGAACAAAATCTAGAAAAAGTGATATCCAATAGAATGGGAACAAATTTTTCGCAGTCTTTTATACCCATTATTAAAAATAGCCACTTCACATCCTTGTTTAAAACGGGGATTACTGTGGCCTCTACAGGTGCGAAAACTCCAAACTTTAAATATTTTAATTCTAAAGGGGGTACTTTAGATAAAAATTTCCCACTTTTAGCAGCTGTTTGTAACGAACAAGGACAGCAAACACCCATGAGTTGCAGCAGCTTAGATAAGAAAATTCAACAAGACGTTACTCATTGTGGTGATTATTGTATGTGTACTGTCTTGGCTGCTATTGAAAACAACATCAGTGGTTCTGAAGTGACAATAGAACATGTTGAAAATTTCATAAAAAAATATGGCGGTATAGAAGCACTAAGAAATATTAATCTCATATTATCAGTTCGAGCACCGGATATACCTTCAGACTTTACTAAAGAAAATATAGAAGTTTTTACCAAAAATTTAAACCCAATCGCAGTTGATAAAATTAACCAGCATTTAACTAATCTGGGTGTGGGCTTTAAAGTTCGCAAAAAAATTCAAATCATAGCAGAAAATGATAATCAACAAGCTATGAATCCTAATCCGCTAGAACCACAGAAAAACCCAGATATTAATTCTGCTAACGGAACAAAGAAACCAACTAAAATTCGCGTACTAGCAGATGACAGTGAAGTAAACCCTATAAAAGCTTGCCCGAAAGAACAAAATAAGGCAGAGCCTTTTTTAGATAATTACAATTTAAAATATGCACAACTTGTCAAGAAAGAGCCACTTAACATAAAAATAGCAGAAACAATACACAAAAATATTTCTGAAGATGGATTTAATAATGGAAATAAATTCAAAAAGTAAAAGACTATGAAAGCTATTGGCTAGTTCAAATTTTCGAAATAGGTGCACATAAAATAATCAACCGTCACTTCATTTGTACTCTGTAAACTCGTCCACAACAGCAGGTGTTTCGACATACACCCTCAATAACGTGGGAGGACATCCATTTTGAAGAAGAAGGCATAACGATCCTTATTCGCTGCTCAAAACCCGATCAAAGTGGGGAGGGGCAAATCTGCGCCATAGCTTACGCCGCGGTTTGCCACAACGGCGAGCAAAAAGGGGGTACCTATGGTGGCCATATTGAATATCGGCTGTTAATTCACCAACAATAATTCCAGCAAAAAATCGTCGACTACTCATCCTTTTTATAAAATACCTAGCACCAAACATAGTTAACTAGCCAATAAAATCGGCGCATAATCGGTCGTATGCGATTTCCAAAATGCTTTTAATGTACTTGCAACGATAAGAAGTGAGAACCGCACATGAGTGACTCGACAAAAGAAAACAAACCTGCATTACTTTCCGGCACTTCAGGTAACGATCTAATAGTTGGCACAAGTGGGAATGATTCGATCTCCGCAGGCTCAGGAAACGATACCATTAATGCGGGCGCGGGTAATGACACGATTGATGGTGGCTCTGGTAACGACAATATTAATGCCGGTGCGGGAAATGACGTTATCGACGGTGGTAGTGGTAATGACATTATCGATGGGGGGACAGGTAATGACATTATCGACGGCGGCCAAGGCAATGATGTGGTATATGGTGGTGAAGGTAATGATATCATTGATGGTGGTCAGGGTACCGACATCTTAAACGGCGGCGCAGGTGACGATAAAATCTATGGCGGTCAAGGTAATGACATTATTAACGGGGATGATGGTAATGACACCTTATATGGTGGAAGCGGAGACGATGTCATCCATGGCAACGAAGGTAACGATATCATCTATGGTGACTCAGGAAATGACACCCTATTTGGTAACGAAGGAAATGATGTTATCTATGGCGGCAGCGGTAAAGATGTCATTCAAGGTGGTACAAACACCGGTACATATACGGTTACTAATAATGCCATTCAAATTGAATTTAAAGGCAGTAACGCAGGCTATGATAATAGTTTTGGTTATTACATTAAAGACAACTTAGGGAATCCCACCAATGGGAAAGTGATTTGGTCAGACTTAAAAGAAACTTCGGTCAATACCATTGCAACACTTACCGGCCTCAACCCAAACCAAATCGGCTACTTCATTATACCCAACGGCGGCGATTTAAATTCATCTTTAGTTAACAACGCTAATGTCAACTTCGTCAAAGTTGGTGGTGTTTGGAAAGTACTGCTTGCTTCTAACAATCAAGTGCTTGCGGGGCAAGGTGCGAATGTCTACTTCGATAATCCCGCATTAAACGTTGATAGCTTCGGCCATAGCAAATTGTTGAGCAATGGAAATATGGGCTGGGAAGATTTACTCAACGGTGGCGACAAAGACTTTAATGATGCCTTGTTCACAATATCGAACAATGTGAATGTTGTTAATGTTAATGGCGGTGATGAACTTTGGGGTGGCGACAAGAATGGGAAAGGAGACAACCAAACTGACACCTTTATATTCAATTTGGGAGATAGCGTTCAGACGATTTATGATTTTGAAGTCTGCCTAGATAAACTTCAAATTTATGGATACTTGCCATCACAAGCTCAATATATTGCATCAGGCAATGATACCTTTGTCAGACTCTCAGCAACAGATGGGATATTATTAAAGAATGTCAACATACAGGACGCACCCAGTCAAATATGCTTCTTCCCTGGTGGCAATACACCAGCCACCATCGCTGGCGTCGATCAAGGTGCTGTAAGTGAAGATAATGCTGTATCGACAGCCACAGGCACTTTAACCATATCTGATCCTGACGCAAATCAAGCCGCATTTAACGTTGCAAATTTATCAAGTGCGTATGGCGCTTTAACCCTATCGGCAGCAGGTGTTTGGACTTACACCCTCAATAATGCGCTATCAGCCGTACAATCACTTCAAGATGGTCAAACAGTTAATGATATTTTTAATATTTCGAGCGTGGATGGTACCGTACATCAAATTAAGGTTGTGATTACCGGCACTAACGATATAGCGGTGATTTCAGGCACAGCCAGTGGCGCCGTCATAGAAGATAATGCCGCCATTTTACAAGCCAGCGGTTCATTATCCGTGGTTGACGCTGATCATGATCAAAGCAGCTTTAAAACAACTGTTCAAGCAGTTGGCTCGCCATTAGGCAGCTTATCGATTAATGCCGCTGGTAACTGGAGTTACAGCGTTGATAACAACTTGGTTCAATTTTTACAAGCAGGTGAAACCAAAGTTGAATCTTTTGTTGTTCAAAGTTTAGATGGCAGTGCTTCACGCCAAATCGATATTACCATTACCGGCACCAACGATGATGCGGTGATTTCAGGCTCAGTCAGTGGCGCCGTCATAGAAGATAATGCCGCCATTTTACAAGCCAGCGGTTCA
>CAZCXZ010000120.1:0-9594 GCA_964502705.1 Uncultured Candidatus Berkiella sp.
CAGCATTACAACTGAACCTAATACGTAGACTAGCAATGCAATTAAAGTCCCTAATAATGTCGCAAGCGGAATTGTGCGTTTTGGATTTGTGACCTCACCCGATGGCACGGTAGCGGTTTCTAAACCCACAAATGCCCAGAGCGTTAAAAACATGGCCATTTTCACACCATCTAGAACTTCGACACCTTGAGGCACAATCGGTAGTAAACGCTGCCATTCGATAGAAAACAGACCAATCAAGGGAATAACCACTAACGGAGTTAATTTGATAGTGGTCATGATGAGTTCGAAGCGGCCCGCAAATTGGATCCCACGTATATTAACAAATGTGATGGCACCCAAAATCAGCATTTCCGTCAGTAATACCATGGGTTGAGATAGCCCACCCACCAAAGGTGAGAAGTAGCTTACCGCTGCGACAACTAAGGCCGTATTACTGATCCAAGATAATACCCAATATCCCCAAGCGACCCAGTAAGCCCCCTCTTTTCCGAAGGCCAGTCTAACGTAGTTGTGTGGTCCACCATTGGCTTGAGTCGTTTGGCTTAACTTGGCAAATACGCCCGCTAACAGCAAGGCCCCCATTCCTGTTAGTAGCCAGCCAATAAGGCTTAGTGTTCCAAGGGCACCTAAGCTGGCAGGTAATAAGAATACACCTGATCCAATCAAATTCCCGGTCACTAGTGAAATGGTTTGTAATAACCCTAAACGTGGACGCAAAGAAGACATACCAAACTCCCGATTAACGCTTATTTTCGCGTAGTAAATTTAAAAAAGTAGTGTAAATGCGAATTAAAAGAATTAATGACCCAAGCGGGTCTTTCGGAAGGAATGTTTAGAGTGGATTTGATGATTCATATTGTTAATTTTACAATCTACAGACAGTCAATAACAGGGCATAGGTCTTACCCACCCCCCCTTTTATCGCAGCAATCTTAACCCTTGTCAAGATACTGGCTGAATACGACGACTTTATTTGACGATGAACCGTTCGGCTCGCTATTCTTAACACTATGTTTAGATTTATCGCCATTATCTTCATTCAAATTCTCGTTGGGGTCGAAATCGATCTCTTCACACCGAGCTTTCCTGAACTACAGACCGTTTTTAATCTATCACCCGTGATGGTACAACTGATGCTCAGCGTGAATTTTATCGCTTACTGTTTGTGTTGCTTGTTTGCAGGCACATTGGGCGATCGCTACAACCGACGCACTGTGATGCTGATAAGCCTGGTCATTTTTGTCATTGGCAGCTTATTGTGTGTTAATGCCAACCACTATCTCTGGCTATTGATTGGGCGTTTCTTACAAGGCGTTGGAATTGCAGCTCCCTGCACGTTATCTTTTGTCGTAATAGCCGATGAATACCCCATTGAAAAGCAGCCTGGGCTGATGGGCACACTAAACGGAATCGTCACCATGGCCATGGCTTGTGCACCTGTTATTGGCAGCTATGTTGCCCTCTATACCAACTGGCGTGGTAATTTCATGATTTTATTAGCGTTAGGTCTGCTCTGTCTTTGCGTTAGCTGGTTTGCCATTCCTTCGCGTAAAGGTGATCCGAGTGTCTCGCTATCGCCTAAGGCTTATCTACCCTTTTTATACTCACCTAACTTGCGCTCTTATGTACTAGCCATCTGTTTGCTATGTGTTCCTTACTGGTTATTCGTGGGTATGTCTCCCATACTTTACATGCAAGGCCTCGACGTTCCTTTAAATCATTTTGGTTTTTATCAAGGAGCAATTGCTTTAGTGTTTGCGACATTAAGCATTACGAGTCCTTACTTCTTAGAAAAATTTGGGACACGCCGTTGTTTTTACTTTGGATTCATTATTTGTATTATCACCGCATTTTTTATTAGCAGCTTGCTGCTTTTTAATGTGCAAAACCCCTACATTATTACAAGTATGATGCTCTTATTTGCCATCGGGGCTGTTTTTCCTATTAATATCTTATACCCATATTCTCTTGATATTATTCCTGGTGGCAAAGCACGCACCGCAGCATTGCATCAAAGTTCTCGTTTAATTGTTACCGCGTGCCTGCTTGAAACAACCGGATACTTTTATGAAGGGAATTTCCTCTCCCTAGGAATTGGCATGCTGATCCCCTTAGTTATGTCGCTTTGGATCGTTTATCAACTCAGACAAAATCAATGGCTCGCTCTTAATGATTCGACCTTAACCGCTAGCGCAGCGACTTAACCACTTCTGATACAATTTGCACCGCTTGTGCAATATCTTGGCTATCAAGATAAAGAGGCGCTATTCCGAACCGAATTAATTCTGGTTTTCGATAATCGATAACGACCCCTTTTGCTATCAATGCTTGCGCAATATTTTCTGCGAGAGGATGCGAATAAGCAACATGCGAACCGCGCTTTTGAGGATCCGTAGGAGATGCTAAACTAAGCTCTGGCACCGATTTCGCTAATCCTTCGATCAGCTGCTGTGATAGCACGATGCTTTGCGTTCTTAATTGCCCAAGATCAATATCTTGAAATATCCTTAATGCGCCCTCGAGCGCTTTTAAGCTTAAAATAGCCGGCGTGCCTGTTAAAAACGCTTTCATGCCTTGAGCTCTTACATAGTTTTTTGCAAACGAAAAAGGCGATTCATGCCCCATCCAGCCTTGAATAATTGGAATAGCATGATAATGATGCTTTTTTGCGATATAGATGAATCCTGGTGCTCCTGGACCACCATTGAGATATTTATAAGTACATCCCACCGCAAAATCGATTTCCCATTTAGTGCAATCAAGTGGCATCGCGCCAATGCTATGGGAAAGATCCCACACTACCAAAATACCCAATTCATGTGCCTTGCACGTTAATAACGCCATATCATGCATATCGCTTGAACGATAATTCACATGGGTTAACAATAATACAGCAATGGTTTCATCCAGAGCAGGAATGATATCTCTTGCTGAGACAGATTTGACCTGAAGTGCTGGATCGATGGACGTTAACGAATGAGCAATGTATCTATCGGCTGGAAAATTATCATGCTCTGTTAGCAATACTTTTCTAGTCGCATTCAGTGAACAAGCGGTTAGCAAACACTTCAATAAATTAATCGAAGTACTATCTGCTACAATCACTTCGTCTTTATCAGCACCCATTAATGGTGCAATTGAATGACCGAGCTTTTGTGGTAAATCAATCCATTGCTGTGATGTCCACCCATTTACAATTTCACCTGCCCACCCTTCTAAAGCCTTCTGCAAAGAAAAATGTGCTTGTTTTGAAATCGGCCCCAGCGAGTGTCCACATAAATAAAGTTGATTTTGTGAGATAGCAAAATTGGTCGCTTGCTTCATTGCAATTGCCTCACAACAAATTGTTTATAACTTAAGGCGAATAGCACGATGGCACCGGTAATAAATTTCAAGTCAGTTGGTGCCAACCCAAGACTCAATGCTAAACCTTGGACTTGTTGATAGATTAAAGCACCCACCAACGGAGCCAAGACCTGTCTTGTTAGGGTTTGCGTACCAAGGATACTCTCACCAATCATCAATGCCGCTAGTGCATGGATCACAATGCCAAAGCCCATGCCAATATCTGCATAGTGCTGAATTTGGACAATCAGGCTGCCTGCTAGTGCACTTAGCGCATTACCAATAAAAAGTCCCACAAAAATATAACGTGATAAATGAACACCTAACTTTTGGGCGCAAGCTGGATTGAGTCCTACAGCGCGAAAACGCAATCCTTTTTCCGTTGTTAACAAGAATAATATTGCTGCCATGAGAAGCAAGTTGACACTCAATAGCACAAGCAGCTCGCCATTAAAAAGCCCTGCAATATTAAATAATGCAACATTAGGCTTGCCCATTAACCGCAAATTCACACTATAAACCATGGTACTTAAAATAATACCAGATAGCAGCGTATTGAGCCGAAACCGTAAATGCAAAATTGCCGTACCAAGCCCTAGCAACCCGCCACAGCAAGTTGCAATTCCAATCGCCGCGATAGGTGGTACCTGATTAATCAGTAAAGCAGCGCATAATGCACCACCCAAAGGATAAGCCCCCTCTGCGGTAAGATCTGGAAAATTCAGTAAGCGAAAGGGGATCATGACGCCCGTTGCGACAATCGCTAACATCAAACCATGTAGCAAACCACTGGGAACGAGTGACAAAAAAGTATCAATCATAAAACATCTCCCTCAAGTCAGAAACGCTTAACGCTTTTTTCGCACACTCCCCGATGTCAAACGCTATTTTTCCCTTTTTAAGCATAATCAAGCGATTGCCATAGTTAATCGCATCTGCCAAATCATGCGTAACCATTAATGCAGTAGTTCCTAATTTTTTAATCATAGTAGAGGTAAACTCCATCACCATGGTTTGCGATTTAGGATCTAATGCAGAACAGTGCTCATCAAGCAGAAGTAAAGGGGGTGCATTAAAAGTTGCCATTAGAGTAGCAACCTTTTGTTTTTGCCCCCCCGAAAGCGCTGAAAGTGGCTTATCTAATAATTCTTTCAGCAAAGGATCAAGCGCCAAGATCTTGTCACGCAATGTTACATAATGGCGCTTTAATCGAATAAATGAGGCTTTACTACCTCGCAGATGTCCCAATATTAAGTTTTCTATCAGGGTCATTTCAGAAATGGTAGCTTGGTGTGTATTCTGCGAAATGCTACTAACGTATTTGGCTCGTTCATGAATGGGTAATTGAGTGATGTCTATTTGATTTAATAAAACGGAACCTGAATTAAGGGCATACTCCCCAGAAAGTGCTTTTAACAGTGTGGACTTCCCAGAGCCGTTACTGCCAATGAGTATACAAAAATCTCCTTGCTTGAGTTGCATACTTAAATCATTGATAACAGGAGCAGAATCCTGTGCAAAGGTTTTTACGATGTTTTGGATCCTTAGCATCATTATTCCACCACCGTCACATTTTCTAGGTTTGCAAGTGTAATACCATAACGTTTTGCTAATTTTTTGCTAATAAATGCTTGATGGTCGGAAACGGTAGGATAAAGAGGCACTAGGGTATGAAATGGTCGAGCAGCTAGCAAATCCGCAACTAAACTCGCTGTGTTGATGCCCACTTGATAATAGGAAACCCCAAAACTGGCTAGCACTTGATGTTGTTTAACGGCGTCTTCGTCGGCGTTAAACACAGGAATATTAAGCCGTTCTGCTTCAACCACAATAGCCGGCAATGCAGGCTGGATCATACCGCTGACGCCAACATACATAAAATCAACTTTTCCTTTCAATGCTTGCATTCTAAACGGGATATCTCTTGCGTGATCAATCGGTATACAGATCACTTCCATATTGCGTGCTGCGGCTGCGCTTTTCATCATGGCCACTAACGCAACATCATTTGCCTCGCTGGTGGCATATAATAATCCAACACGTTTGGCTTGCGGCAATATCTTCTGAACAAACGCTAATAGTGCTCCTAAATCCTGTTTATCTGACGCTCCCGTTACATTACCTTTGGGTTGATGATAATTATCTAACAATCCTGCCTGAACAGGCTCTGTAATATCGGTAAAAATAAGGGGAATATCTTTGATTGTATCTTTGGCAGATTGTGCGATGGGCGTTGATACCACGATCATCGCTTTGGGGCGACTTGCACGTAATTTGCTTAACATCTGATGGATTAGAGTAAGATCAAAATTGACATCTAATTCTTCAAAAGCCACATTCTCATTTTCTTTATAACCTTTAGCTGCAAGACCTTCTTTAATACCCCGCACACTTTCTTGCAATGAAGAATGTGGTCCATAGTTGGCAATAGCAATAACGGGTAACATTTGTTGGGAGTGAAAGAAATGAGAATAGAGACAAAAGCCGATAAAACTTAAAAGCAGGAAAGCCGATATTTTTCTGATTGAGACTTGCATGTTGTAATCCTCTTAACCGTTGAATAAACGCAATAAACCGTAACAGCGGATGTGTTTAGCCATCGCCACCAACGGTTTGAAAGATTATTCACGTTAAGAGAAAACATTTTTTTTTAATCTCTGTTAAGCCAAAAAAATATGATGAGCATTTGAACTTAATATAATTAAGCAGAACTATCAAGTCCCACTTTTGGAATTATAGGATAAAAGATATTGATTGCCAGATGGGCTTACTTTACATAAGCGTATATACGCTTATCTAAGTTTCATATAAAATCGCTTTACATTCTGAAATATTTAGTTAAAATGATGACTTGTTTCCGTTTGTCGCTTTAGGTACACCAATGATTTCATTTGAGGAAGAAATGCCGAACTACTTACCGCTATATCGTCACAGCTTGCAGCAAGCTATTTCGAATGAGCATCTTGGGTTAAATCCTAATGAAGAAGTGACTTTGCGACAGTCTTTGCAGGCGAATGGCATCAATTTACATAGTGATATCTTGTATGGACGATTTGTTGATCCTAAAACCCGTGAATTTTGGCAAGAGCAAGGCTGGGATCCCGATTCAGAAGATGAAGTGTACGACTTGCAACATCAAAATGGAGCTGAAGAATACCCTTCAACTCCTGGTAAGATCAGAAAGTTAAGAATTTAATAACGAAAGGCCGGGTTTGCGTTTGCTGCTTCATCTTCTGCTTGCAACTCGGCAATTAATCGCATAGTCGCTTCTTCATCTGCACGAAGCTTTGCAGCACGGTCTTCTTCGCGTTGCAGCCTTAATGCCATAGCATAGGATGCAGCTTCTTCTTTTGATTTATTTGCTTCGAAATTTTTGTCTTTTACCGCAACTTTAGGTAGAAAGCCAATAAAGTGAAAATCATCACGCTCATTGTTATGGGTTGCTAAACGTGCATCAGCTGAGGTATCAACACTAATACGTGCACCCTTTGCATTATGTCGTTTTCCTTCTTCGAATTGCTTTGCTAAATCAGCAATACTCATTCCGGTTGCCATGTGTTACCTCTATTTTTAATGAATATAGTAAACACATCATAACGAGCACGCATTTCATATATCTAGCGATTAGCGATATGTGCAAGCAATACACCGACTAACAGATCGTCGCTATCACCATGATAAGTCCCATCATTATGGGGATATCCACGAGATATGAGACAAGCGTGCCAAATACCACTGCTTTAAAGAGCCTCCAAGAAATAAACAATTCTCGATCATAAAAATACCAAACAATCAGCAACCACTCGCCAAATCGAATCGTGGTTAGCAGCAGAAAATAGATGTCAGTGTCTCTACCGCCAATGGGGGCACGTCCTGAAGAAACTTGAATATTTAACGCACCTAATAACAGAAAATTTAATGCAGCACCTATCACAAGGCCTAATAACACTCTGCATAAACCTACTTTCCAAATACTCAGCGTCTTGCCATATAAATGGTTGAGATATTTTGCATAGAATGAGTAACAAAGAAATTTGATAAGAAAGTAGAAGAAACTGCCTAAAATAGGAAAAATGAACATATTTCAGCCCAGCTAGGTAAGCGCTTTTGTCAGTATAGTTTAGACAGGCTATAAGGCAAATGAAGAGCCACAGCTACAGGTGGTTTGCGCATTCGGATTTTTGACGAGAAAATGAGCACCTTGCAAGCTTTCTTGGTAGTCGATTTGCGCCCCCATTAGATACATCATGCTTAATGCATCAATGACGACTTCAACATTGAGGGTTTCATTACCAAAACTAACCTCTTTACCAACAATGGTGTCATCTTCTTTGGTGTTTTCGTCGAAAGCGAAGCCATACTGAAAGCCAGAGCAGCCACCGCCAGTAATATAAACTCGCAGCTTAAGGTTGTAGTTACCCTCTTCAACGAGCAATTCTTGCACTCGCTTTGCTGCTGCATCGGTAAATGAAATTGCTGGTTCCATAACAAACCTTTATTGGTGCTCTTTTATTGTTTTGATTACTTATATTACCGCAAAGTTCCATTAACTTACAGCTTGAACACCATTTTCCACCGACCAAGGAAACTGCTGTTGCACGGAAGGCCATCCTCTGGATGGCTTTAAGGTGACAAGCACCCCATGTGCGACAAATTGTGGCGGCAAACTTAATTCGCCACTTAATTCCTGCAAATAACGAAACTTAAATGAAAGGCCATCATCGCTACCGGAGTTGACATATTTAACCGGCAATAAGGTGGTTTTATCGCCGACTTTTCCCACAATCACCATCGTTACCAATCCCTCGATTGTCTCAGCTGACGCAAATTGTTTGCTGAGCACAACCAGATAGCGGTAACTTTGATCTTGACCGTTAGGAAACACTTGAAAGTTTTTAATTTGCACGCCTTGTTTAATTGGCATAACGCCTGAAACTGACTGATAGAGATTCATATGTTGAGATAATTCTGCATTATTAGCTTGCAATGTTCGCAGATAACTACCGAGATTTTTCTTTGCTTCTGATTCAATTTCAAAATTACGCTTTGCAACGATTAATTCTTTTTGCAACCGCAGATTCTCTTCGCTCAATTGCTTAAGCTGCTCTTGAAGCCCTGGAGACTGCGTAGTAACGGGGTTTGCACTTGGCTTTTTAGCCTGTAGGCCTGCTCGATAAGTGATAACACCGACGATGACTACCAAGACTAAACAAGTGCCAATAGACAAGCGATCACCTAATGGTTTGACATCCTTCATGCACTTTTCCCTGGTTTGAGGTTATACTTTTGCCACTTTTGCAGACTATTAGGATACTCTGACTGATGCTTTGGATGAAAGCTTTTCACATTATTGCCATGACGGCTTGGTTCGCAGGGCTCTTCTATCTACCAAGACTTTTTGTTTATCATGCTGACATAGAAAAATCTGATCAAGTAGGTCATGAGCGCTTTTGCACCATGGAGCGCCGTTTATACTTTGGCATCATGACCCCTAACGCCATCATTACCGTATTTCTTGGGGTCGGACTCGTCCATATGATGGGATATTCGTTTACCTCCCCACCTCTTTGGTTGGCGTGCAAGTTAGCGCTGGTCGCTCTGGTAGTGGGTTACCATTTATATTGCGGTGCCATCATTAAAAAGTTTAAGCGCGGCACAAACCAGCGCAAGGCATTGTTCTACCGCATTTTTAACGAGATTTCGATTCTGATGTTTGCTGGGATTGTGATATTCGTTGTGCTCAAGCCAACTTAAATTTCAATCATTTCAAAATCATCTTTCATAGCGCCACAATCTGGGCAACGCCAGTTGAGGGGTACATTATCCCAGGTTGTGCCTGCAGGAATGCCTTCATCAGGCTTGCCGATTGCTTCATCATAGATAAAGCCACATAACAAACACATAAATCGTTTCATTTTATCTCTCTTAAGTTACTAGCTTTGAAATTGTGGTTGGGGTGAATTCTCTCATGAATGGCGCCGGCTTGGAATATTGAAATGGGGCTTGAAATTGGTGTTATACTCAAAATCAACCTGTCAAAAGATGGCTACATCATGTACAACGCTGATCCTACTATTCCTGTTGTAATGTCTTTCTCTGCACACGACCCTTCGGGTGGCTCTGGTATTCAGGCTGATATTGAAGCGTTAGGCTCTATGGGTTGCCACTGCACCCCTGTGATTACCGCCATTACTGCTCAAGATACCACCGATATATATCAATTTTTTCCAACGCCCAGCCGGCTGG
>CAZCXZ010000121.1:0-9542 GCA_964502705.1 Uncultured Candidatus Berkiella sp.
GACATCGCCGTTTTTCTTTCCCTTCTCAACATCCACCGCTTCAAAGAAAGGCACGAAATAGCATGACTACCGACACCCTGGAAGCACCAGCATCCGCTGTTGCCGAAGAAAACATCCTGACGCCCGTGAAGGCGCTGCAGCTCCCCGACACCGTGGCAGCCAACCGCACCGCCAGCAACGCTGTGCGCATGGCTGACTCCTTTGTCATCGCCACCGCCGAGGACTTCACCATGGCGGCCGACGAGCTGGCGTCCATCAAGGGCAAATGGAAGAGGCTGGAAGACCAGCGCACCTCCATCACCGGCCCCATGAACAAGGCGCTGGACGCGATCAATGCGCTGTTCAAGGGCCCCATGAACATGCTCAAGTCAGCCGAGAACACGCTGAAGGCGTCCATGCTGACTTACACCGAAGAGCAGGAGCGCATCGCCGCTGCAGCCAAGAAGAAGCTGGACGAGGAACGCGCCGCGGCACAGAAAAAGCTGGACGACGAAGCGCGCGAAGTCGAGGAAAAAGCCGCCAAGAAGCGCCAGGAAATTGCCGACGCGGCCGCCGCCACGGCCAAGCAGAACGCTGAAAAGCTGGAAAAGCTGGAACAGGACGCGATCGCTGCCGGCCAAAGCGGCGATGCCGCACAGATGGAAGCCATCGAAGAGCAGATCGGCACCCTGGTGGAAAGCGGTGACCTTGCCTCGCGCCAGGCGCGCGAACAGGCCGCCCAGATCGACGAGTCGGCCACGATTCAGTCCGCCAACCTGCGCGCCGCCGCAACCCAGACCACCAGCATGGTTTCTACCTACACCGCACCACCCAAAGCCGCCGGCGTCAGCAAGTCGGTGACTTATGACTACGAGCTGCTGGACATGGCCAAGTTTGTGAAGCAGGCCGCCGAGAACCCGGCCTTGTGCAGCCTGCTGATGCTGGACAGCGTGAAGACCCGAGCCTACGTCAGGAGCTTGGGCGCCAATGCCAACCTGAACGGCATCCGCGTGTTCCCCAAGGGCACGATTTCCTCCCGCGCTCGCTGAGCGCTCCACCGTTTTCCCACAACAGAAAGAGAGCTATGTCCACAAAGGCATTCAACAAATTGCTCAACGAGCTGAACGAGGGCAGCACGCATGCCGGCTTGACCGCCGACATGTCGGAGCTGCTGAAGACCGTTCAAAACACCGGCCGGGGTGGCTCGCTGACGCTGAAGATCAAAGTCGCGCCCGCGCTGCGCAACCAGACGGGAGGGGTCGACAAGATCACCATCACCGCCGAACGCAAGCTGGAGCTGCCGAAACCGGTAGCGCCCAGCGACTTCTTCTGGCTCACCGAAGACGGTGAAACCAGCAGGTCCCACCCCAGGCAGAACGAACTCGAGCTGCGGCAAGTGGGCTCCACCAACGGCGAAACATCCGCCAACTTCAAGAAAGCAAGCTGAACATGGAAACCCCTATCAAACACGATCCCGCGTCCTCCCTGGCGGCAACGCTCATGGCCGCAAGCCTGGATCCGCGCAAGCTGGGCGAAGCGACGTTCCTTGTGCTGCCTCCGAACTATCAGCAGCAGGACGTGACTGCCGCCATCGAGAAAGCCGAGCTGCAGCCATTCCGCAAAAAAGGCATCATCGCCATGGGCGACGTGCCCAGCCTGCTGCAGTACATGGCGGATCAGGCTGAGCCGGCGCGTGGCTATGTGTACGCAGATCCTGACGCGCGCACCATCACGGCGATATTCAACGACCAGCGCGCCATTAACTTGCCAGGCTGGCGCGACCACCGCGCAGTCTTCAAGGCTGAGTTCACGCCTGAGTTCACGCTGTGGATGGCGAAGAACAGGCAGCAGTTCGGCCAGACTGAGTTTGCCGAGTTCATCGAAGACAACTTCGCGGACCTGGCGGGCGACGACGCGGGCCTGCTGCTTACCGTGGCGACCACCATCGCCGCCACCACCGGCATCAACTTCGCATCTGCCAAGCGCCTGCAGGACGGCCAGACACAGCTGACCTACAACGAAACCATCGACACCACCGCCGGCGCTGATGGTCAGCTGAAGATCCCGCAGAAGTTCACGCTGGGCATGCGCATCTTCAAAAACGGCGAAGGCTATGCGCTGACCGCCCGCCTGAAGTACCGCCTCAACGGCGGGTCCGTCAAGTTCCATTACGAACTGGAACGCCCCGAGCGCGCAGTGGAAGACGCCTTCACGGGCTACGTCAACCAGGTCCGCGAACACGACAGCGCCTACACCGTGCTGGTCGGCAAGGCAGGCTAACCACAACCCCGGCCGCGACGCGCAGGGGTGCGCGCGGCCCACCAGTGAGTACACCATGAGCGACAAAGACAAAAAACCCGCCGCCCCGGTCATTGACCTCAAACCCTGCAAGTCCTCGAACATCAGCGCCTACGGCTACGACGCCAGCAGCAAGACGCTGGCCATCAAGTTCAGCAGCGGCCTGACCTACCACTACGACAAGGTGGAGCCCGAGGTGTTCGAGAAGCTGGGCAAGGCGAAATCCGTGGGCTCCTTCTTCGCCACGGACATCCGCAACGCCTTCACCGGGGCCAAGCAGCCCCAGGCGAAGAAATGAACCGCGACCCCTGGTGGCCGGCCGATGACGGCAGCGAGAAAAAGCCCATCGGCCCCACCGACATCTGAAAGAAAACCATGGCATCCGTCAACAAAGTAATCCTCGTCGGCAACCTGGGCCGCGACCCCGAGGTTCGCTACATGCCCAGCGGCGACGCCGTAGCCAACTTCGCCGTGGCCACCAGCCTCAAGTACAAAAACAAGGCCGGTGAAATGGTCGAAGAGACTGAATGGCACCGCGTCAGCATGTTCGGCCGCCTGGCTGAAATCGCCGGCGAATACCTGAAAAAGGGCAAATCGGTCTATCTGGAGGGCCGGCTGAAGACCCGCAAATACACGGACAAGGACGGTGTTGAAAAGTACACCACTGAAATTGTCGTTAGCGATATGCAAATGCTTGGGGGTCGGGAAGCTGGCGGCGACGAGGGCAGCAGCGCCCAACGCCGGCCTGCAGCTGCGCCAGCAGCACAGCGCCCTGCGCCCACCAAGGCCGCCAGCGGCTTTGACGACATGGACGATGACATCCCGTTCTAGGGCCAACACAACCAGGCAAGAAGCCATGAACACAACAGCAAAAACGGTGACCTGCCCGTACTGCCAGCAGCCGGCGCCGCTGGTTGGCGGGGATGTCATCTACCCACACCGGCCGGATCTGGCTGGCAAGAATTTCTACCTGTGCACGCCCTGCGATGCGCGGGTCGGCTGTCACCCGCCAGAAACGGCGCCCGGTGGCGGCCAAGGCGATGGCACGGTACCGCTGGGCAGGCTGGCCAATGCCGAACTGCGCAAGGCCAAGCAGGAGGCGCACGCGGTGTTTGATCCGCTGTGGAAGAGCGGCCGCATGCGCCGGAAGGACGCCTACGCCTGGCTGGCCGGCCAGCTGAAGATCAAAGTGAAGAACACCCACATCGGGGAGTTTGATGTCGCCCAGTGCCGCGCGGTGGTCAAGGCGGTACAACAGAACGGAGTGCAGTCATGAGCCAAAACACAAAAATCGAGTGGGCCGACCACACCTTCAACCCGTGGATTGGCTGCCAGGCCATCAGCCCGGGCTGCGCCAACTGCTATGCCGCAGCCTGGGCAAAGCGCTACGGCCGCGACTTCGCCGACCGCACCCTCACCAAGACCTGGGCACTGCCCAAGCTGTGGAACGCGCAGGCCGAGGCCTTCCACGCCCAGCACGGCCGCCGCCAGCGCGTGTTCTGCGCCAGCTTGGCCGACGTGTTCGACAACGAGGTGGATCCGCAGTGGCGCGCTGACCTGTTCGAGATGATCGAAAAGACGCCCAACCTTGACTGGCTGCTGCTGACAAAACGCATTGGCAACGCGCACGCCATGATGGTCAACGCATTGGTGTGGTTAAACCCTTCCGGTCCGGTGGAGCTGCCCCTGCCCAACGTCTGGATCGGTGCCACGGTGGTGAATCAGGAGGAAGCCGACCGCGACATCCCCAAGCTGCTGACCACGCCAGCGCGCGTGCGGTTTCTGAGCATCGAGCCGATGCTGGGGCCGGTCAAGCTGCGCAGCCTGTGCATCGGCTCAGGATCGGCCGTGCACGAAGCGTGGGGCATTCCAGCCCACCACGACCACATGGATGCGCTCCACCCAGCGAATCGTGGTCGGATCGACTGGGTGATTGCCGGCGGCGAAAGCGGCCCAGGCGCGCGGCCATCGCATCCAGACTGGTACAGGAGTCTGCGCAATCAGTGCGAATTTGCCGGCGTGCCCTTCCTGTTCAAGCAATGGGGTGAATGGTTGCCAGAGGGGCAGAAGACTCTCGCCGCCTCCGGCCAGCTCGTCGTCGTGCCATTTCATGTTTTCACCGACGGGCAGCGCACAGCACGCATCGGCAAGAAAGCCGCCGGCCGCCTGCTGGACGGCATCGAGCACAACGGCTTTCCATCATGAAAGAACGCGGACTCCCCTTCATGGCGCCGATGGTGCGCGCAGTCTTGGCCTACCTAAAAACCATCACCCGCCGGCCTGTCAAAGGCATAGCGCTGGAGTGGCTGAACGTCGAGGACTTCACGCCTGAGTTTGTTGCCAATCCGGAGAACCACCTGTGCCCTTACGGCGTGCCAGGCGATCGCCTGTGGGTGCGCGAGCACTGGCGCACCTACGCATCCCTGGACAAGCTGCCGCCCAGCGGGATCCAGCCCGGCGCCGGCATCCAGTACGAGGCCGGCGGCACCAGCGTGCCGACATCGCCGGCGCGGCTGGAGGGCATGGGCAAATTCCGCCCCGGCATGTTCATGTGCCGCTGGATGTCTCGCATCCTGCTCGAGGTGGTCAGCGTGCGCATTGAGCGCCTGCAGGACATCAGCGAAGCGGACTGCATCGCCGAAGGCATCTACGAGCGCCCAAACGCCGGATCGGACCCTGCCCGCTGGAAGGTCTACGGCAAAGAAGACACCTACACCACGGACCCGGTGACCAGCTATCAATCGCTGTGGGAACAAATCAACGGCGCCGGCAGCTGGGACCTGAACCCGTGGGTGTGGGTCGTAGAGTTCAAAAGGATCACACCATGAAGTCCGACGCCATCCTGTCCGACTGCGGCAAATTCCGCTACTGGCTGACCCGGGACTGGGACGGTACCCTGCCGCGCGCGACGTTCATCATGCTCAACCCGAGCACGGCCGACGCCCAGCAGGATGACCCGACCATCCGCAAGTGCATCGGCTTCTGCCAGCGCCTGGGCTTCGGCGGGTTCATCGTGGTCAACCTGTACGCCTTCCGCGCGACCGACCACAAGGACCTGAAGCGTGCCAGCTACCCCGTGGGCCCCGACAACGATGCCCACACCCGGGCGGCCGTCAAGGACTTCACCGATACCGTGATCTGCGCCTGGGGCTCCAACGCCAAAGGCCTTTCCCGGCCGGTGGAGGTGCTGGCCATGCTCAAAAGCTGGGGGGCGAAACCCCAGGCCCTGCAGATCAACGCCGGCGGCATCCCGGCCCACCCCTTGATGCTGCCCTACACCTGCACCCTGATACCACTGGAGACACCATGAGCACCTGGTACGACATTGACCGCGTTCTTGATCAGGCGAATGAAGCGCTGGAAGCCGCAGACGAGCACGCCACGCGGGCGGCAAAGCTGGTAGCGCCACGCCTTCGCCACGTCCAAAGCCCAGACACCCTGCGCCGGATGAAGGCCGAACTGCAAAACTTTAACGCCGTCACTGGCAAATGGAAGGAAACACCATGACACAAACAACAAGCCAGGTAGAGGCGGCAGCCGCCAAGATTTTCCAGCACTTGCGGGGGCATGCGACGGCCACCTATGGCTGGCAGGACAACATTCCAGGCGATGAAGAGCGGGCCAGAAAAGCACACGAGCAGCGGTGCATCGACCTGATCGCCAACGAGCTTGTAGAGCTTGCCAGCCAGCAGGAGGTGGCGGAGGGCGACTACAAAAACATGTGGCTCGCGGCAGTTTCAACCCTTGCCAAAATCGACGCATTGCTTGGGCTGCCGGAAGATGGCTGCAATGATCCCGACTACACCCTGAGCGCTTTGCAAGACTACATGGCTGGCGTCGCTGAAGTGACAAGGACCGATGTTCCTTACACGCTTGACGATGTGCGCGCCTGGATTAAGCAAGGGCAAGATCGCGCCGCCAGCCAGCAGGAGGTGGCGGCACCTGTCGGGATGCATGTTGGCGATTCGGATTTCGAGACATGGTACGCAGGCCACGCTCCGAATTACGTCAGCCTGAAACAGTGGGCGAGGGACGCTTACGCCGCTGGCATGTCCGACCCGTTGGCCGCCGCCCGTGTGTCGGTTGCTTCGCCTGCGAGCCGGGATGAGATTATTTTTGATAACCCTTCATATCCGGGGTGGCTTGAGGGCCAATCCGTTGGTGCTGGTGGGCCGGGGGTGATGGATGCGCGACCGGATTCTGTTCATTCTGACAGTGGCGAATGTGACCGCGTGCAAGTGCTACGGCGGGCACTTGAGCGTATTGCAGCATGGGAGTTGCCGCAAGCGTTCGACCGCGAAGGTAAGCCAAGCAGCTACACGCTTGAGTACGGCTCAAACGGGGCACGGGATCACTTTCGAGCCATTGCAATGGAGGCCTTGATGAAATGAAGCCTCTAATCGTGTTTTGGCTTCCGTTCCTGCTGTCTGCCATCACCGTCTGGATGACGCTCATGGCTGGCAATTTGCATCGTAGCGCGTGGCTTGTCGGGTTGTTCAATCAGGTGCTCTGGCTTGTCTGGATCGTCGTAGCTGGGGCATGGGGCCTGTTGCCACTGAACGGCGTGCTGTGGGTCGTTTACGCCCGCAATCACTTCAAGTGGAAACGCGCCGCCATTCTCGCCAAGGGCGGTGACCAGGGGGAGGGGTTGTGAAACAGGTATTCGGATTTCTTTCTATGTTTTTGATTGGCTACCCGGCGGCGGCTGCTGGATATATCTGGGGAGCTATTCGGGCGGGCTTTGTGGTCGGAGCCATTGTTTATGACGAACACGAATCTGCTGCCCTTGACAAACTTTTCCAGGAGAAATGACTATGACCACAAACACTGATGGGGCGATGCCTGAGCTGCCCGAGCCCTTGGGCCTTTTCTGCGGCACTCGATACGACCCGCCCAAGGATCGCGAGTTCTTCGGCATCGTCACGGGCGAGGCGCCACACCACAAATGCGATGTTTTCACCGCCGACCAGATGCGCGAATACGCCCGCGCCGCAATCCAGCAAGCCGCTGGCGCTGTACCCGAGGGGTGTTTGATGGACGCATTTTCCAGCAGCTGCTGCAATCGCGGCACAAAAAGCTGCATTGTTGAACACGCCGCCTCCACAGCACCGCCAAAACAGCAGCCGGTTCATTTGGTCGGGGGTGAAGGGGGCGGGGTGCCTCAGTGGCAGCCGATTGAAGGCTGCGTCGAGGCAATGGCCGCAACTCGCTATCACGTTGACAAAACCGAAAGCGGCTTTTGGCCCTATGTGGTCCGCTGCGGCACTGGCACTCAGGTGCTTCATAAGGGACACCTCAACTCATGTCAGAGGTTCGCGCAGCAGATGACAACGGCGTTTCTTGATGGAGCGTTCGTCGCCGTCAACGGGAACAAAGCTCAATCCGCTCTAGATGCGACCATCGACCAGCGCAATCGCGCCCAACGCTTCGCCGATGAAATGGCGGCGCAAATCGCTGCCATTACAGGCTCAGACATAGGGGAGCATTCAAGCAGCAACTGCCCATGGCAACAGGCGATTCTCGCTGCCGACGACTTTCTCGCCAGCCAGCCCGGCCACACCGTCGAAGGGGCGATGGCCGAGCAATTAAGTGGCCCTCCAGTCACCTTAGAGACATTGCCAGTTTGCAACTGCCCCGCCACAGGCAAGGCGGACCCGTCCATCCACGCACCCAATTGCCCAGCCCGGCTGGCGCTGACTCGACCGAAAGCATCATGAAAACCGAACAACTTATCGATTGCGAAGGTATCACGTTGGAATCCAACAAGCCGTTCGCCTTCACCTGTTGCGATTGCGGGCTGAAGCATCACATGGTTATTGTGAGCGAGGATGGCAAGCCGGTAGGGTTTGCGGTGAAGCAGATGGCAGAGCCTGCACGCCGCCCCGAATCCCCCACCGGCCAAACAAATAAACCTGCTGGGCAAGGGATGGAGGGGGCATGCCAGACGCAGACCTGACCGACGCTGAAATCAACCGCGCCTGCGCCGGCCTGACACAGAACGCCGCCAAAGTCCGCCACCTGCGCGCCATGGGCTTGTTCGTGCGCCAGGCGCCAGACGGTCGGCCGCTGGTCAACCGCGCGCATTACGATGAAGTCACGGCCGGAAAAAAGGCCACATCCTCCACAGAGCCAGACTGGACAGTACCCGCATGACCCGACCTCGAGATCGCGTGAGCGCCAAAGGCTTGTTGCCGCGCATGGAAGCCATGCCCCGCAAAAACGGCTTCACCTACCGCTACCACCCAGTGGGTGGAAAGCCTGTCAACTTGGGGCACGACAAGCAGGCTGCGCTGCAGAAGGTGCTGGACATGAACGGCCGCAATGATGATCGTGGCACTATTAACGAACTGTGGCGCCTTTACCACGATACCGCCGCCTGGAAGGATCTGGCCCAGGGCACGCAGGACGACTACACCCAGGCCAGCGGCCCGCTGCTCAAGGTGTTCGGGAAGCTGGCGCCGGCGTCCATCAAGCCCGCCCACATCGCCAGGTACCTGCGCGTGGAGCGCATCAAGGCGGCCGTCAGGGCCAATCGGGAGGTGGCGCTGCTGTCCAACCTCATGAATCTGGCGATCGAGCGCGGGGAGCTGGATCTGAACCCCTGTAAGCAGGTCCGGCGGAACAAGGAGCGCCCCAGGAAGAAGGCGCCCAAAGCGGAAACGCTGGAAACATTTTTGAAGTGGGCATGGTCAAGGAAGGGACAGGCCCCGATTCTGGCCGGCATGGCCGAATTTGCCTCATTGGCTGGCAATCGAGGGGTCGAGTTCAGGGAACTGACCTTCCCGCAGGTCGGGGAGGTAGTCACCAGGCTGATCCGCGCCAAGCAACGCGGCGGCGAAACAGAGCAAATCGTCGAAGAAGTGGAAATGTCGGCGATGCTGCTGGATCTCATGGACCGCATGCGCAAGCTGGCCAAGGACTCCCGGCATGGCTGGGTGTTCCCCAATGCCAAGGGCAACGCCTACACCGCCCAGGCGTTCAAACTGGGGTTTGCCCGGCTCAAAAAGGCCGCCAGGGCCGCCGGCGCGCTGTCCGCGGAGCTGAACTTCACCTTCCACGACCTGCGGGCCTTCTATGTGACCCAGTTCAAGAAAAAGCATGGCGAATTGCCCGAGCTGCACGCCGACAAGGCGACCACCGCCCGGGTGTATGACAGCTCCACCGTGGTCAAACGCAAGTCCCTGTGAATTCCAGATTCTGGAATTTTGGGCTATACAGGCATCCAGTACGCTACAAAAATAAGAGCGCCCCGACTAAGCGGGGCG
>CAZCXZ010000122.1:0-9514 GCA_964502705.1 Uncultured Candidatus Berkiella sp.
TATCTTTTGGCATTTTACCATCAATTTAAGTGTCCAGAATCATTAAACCACTACAAACATTACTCGAAATTTCATAATTTATAACATTCAAAATATTTATGACACCTCATACACTAGCCTTAAACTAAGCCAATCTACAAATATCCAACATCTTGATTAAATTTTTTAAATACAATGAACTAAAACAATAAAGATATGTCTTATTTGATAATATTCATAAATCGATAACTGAAAATAAAGACAATACAACTTTTGATTGGTGCGACATGGAAACAATTAAGATTAAAGATCAAGATGAACTTATTCAATTCATGAAAAAAGAAAATATAAATAACATCCTAATTGGTAATGGATTTTGCTTATCACATCCTGAATTAAAGAATTGCTTTGAATGGAATTTAAATACAGCTTTAAATTCTGATTGGGGAAATATGCTCCCAAGTATAAGCTTGAATTGCCCAGAATCTGATTTAAATACAATACGAGTCAGTATTACAAGAAAGATATTAGAATACTACATTAGCAATATGTTTTCAAAAATGCGTGGTAAAACTAGTGATATAAAATTTAATACTGTTTATCAAAAATACAAAAGAATTAAATATACCTGTAGAGATGTTTTAAATCTAATAGCTTCAAAAGATGGAAACATCTTTACCTTAAATTACGACCCTCTTTTATATTTTGAAACTTTAAGTAACAAATTATTATTTGATGGATTCATAAACTCAAATGACAATAGTAAAGATGGGTGCTTAAAAGAATATTACAGCATCCAATCACCAGGGAAATTCCTAAAGCAAGATTATGTGTCTTGCAAGCTCAATAATAATCAAAACCAAGCCAATTTATTTTTTATTCATGGCTCTTGGTTCATTCAAGCTAATGAAGAATATGATATTAGGAAATTAAATTTTAACGATAAGAGCTCTTATAATATTGATGATTTGTTTTCAGAAAAACTAAAACCCTTTTTAATTCTTGAGGACAGATGGCAAACCAAAGAAATATTGATAAAAGCAAATTCGTATCTCGATTGCTGTCAAACACAACTTAAAAACACCAAAGGCAATTTACTTGTTTTTGGCGTTTCATTTAATAAAGATGACCATATTTTAAAGACATTAAATGAGAGCAACCTTAATAAAATATACGTCACTTATACCAATAACGACACAAAATCAAGTATTGAAAATAAAGCAAAAAAGCATGGCTTCAATATTTATATTGAGAAATCAAAGGAAAATTATATCAAAATAGGTGATAATGTTTTTTGGAAGCTAAAAGATGAGTTTCAGCATGTTAAGAAAGAGATATTTTCAGACACTTAGCATAAGAGTATATGGTCAAGACTTTATTCCACCCATTCAACGTACCACACCAAGTTGAGTAGAATGAAGACTTGAACCCATACTTCTGATTGCTAATTCATAATAGGTCAGTCATTTTGAACTATTTTACCAAACAAATTGTCATAAATTTATACACGCATTCTGGACAAAAGGTACGCATTCATGAACGCTGAACTGTCATCAATATCCAGAAACTTAGTTAAAGATTTGTGCCATTTTTATGTACATCTAAAAAGTAAAAACCACCCTGCCATCAAAGCCCAGCCAAATAACGACAAACCAACAATTATAGTGATTGGCGCTGGTTTAGCAGGTTTAACAGCTGCTAAGGCGTTAACTGAGCATGGGCTAAATGTTATATTAATAGAGGCTAGAGATCGCGTTGGAGGGAGAATACAGAGCATTCAACTTGAAAATGGTGAATATATTGAATTAGGCGCTCAGTTTTTTCATGGCGTTAAAAATAATCCCCTTTACAATCTCTCTGAGCAATATCATGTCGATGCAAAGCCTTATATTAGAAGTGATTGGGCAATATACGATCTTAATGGTAATGAAATTAATAAATCACAACTTAATGAAATGGTTGATGAGTACCAAGAACAACTCAATGCTTTAGCATTAAATCGTCATTCAGATGATAAAGATCGATTTACTGTTGATGATCTAGAGTATATAGACCAACAATTACTAAAGCACAAAGCGATTGAATCGCGTGATTTAAGATCGTTAGCAAAAATGATAAGCATTAAGCAACTTAAAAAGGAAAAGCTATTTTCATATAAATTGGGATTATTGAAAAAAGAAAGTGAAAGCAATTATTTAGTCACTAATGGTTACTCAAAACTCACCGAGGGTATGCACACTGAAGCACAGCAAACGGGGCTCATGAAAACCTTTTTATCTGAAGAAGTCGTTAAAATTGATCACATCAATGATGAGGTGATTGTTCACACACGTAAAGGTAATGCCTACCATGCTGATGCCGCTATCTGCACTTTGCCGTTAGGTGTGTTGCAACAGGGTAAAATAGTATTCGAGCCATCATTACCGGCAGCCAAAATCAAAGCTATTAATATGCTAAAATGTGCAACTCATAATAAAGTCATTTTACAGTTTGAAGAAGCTTTTTGGGATAACTACTCGCATTTTGTTGTGTTATATGATCAAACGCTTCAAGCTTGGCTTGACATTATCAATTTACAATACTTTTCACAGCATAAAGCACCATTGTTGATATCATCGGTGTATTCGAATAGTGATCAGCCTTTACCTGATGATAAGCAACTGGTAGAGCATTGCGTTGAACTGTTTAAGCGTATCTATCCTAGCAAATTTATGCCACTCAAAAACTCTTGGGTTACTCACTGGGATACTGATCCTTATGCATTAGGCTCTTATTCGTATCATCCCGATGATAGCAATTTGGATGATAACTCTGCCATTGCAAAACCAGTGGGGCGTCTGTTATTCGCTGGTGAACATACTCATCGGTCTCCTGCTAATTTACAAGCAGCTTATTTATCAGGCCTAGAAAGTGCCAAACAAGTGGTTGATCAGCTTTTATTCATCTATGAGTGCTCAAGTAAAGAATAGATAAGCGCATGGAAGCGACTAAGGCGAGAATGACATCATTCCCATTTCAACCATCATTCCCTGTCAGGATTAATTATCCACTCAAATTAAATCATATATTATTCTGTATTTATCAGCATTTTTGACTTAATGATAGATGAGTCATTTAGAATGAAAGCATTACATGAAGTGTATGAGCTTCACTATGATGAGGAACATTACAGACTCTCTTCCCAACTTGTGAATGAAGAATCAACCTGTGATGCGCCCAAATTAGCTGAAGTGATATCAATATCAGATGGTATCGCCGGCTTAGATGGCAGCACTATCGTTACAAACCATAACGTTGCTTTGATGCCCTCTACACCAACACAACTTCCGCAATTGCACGATGTTGTAGCGCATAACGAATTCTAATTGTATAAGAATCAATGGCATCAGGTACTGATGTATAGACCGCATACGAGGTGTTGTAAGTTTATCATACCTCAAGTTATCTAGCTTAATACGCATGAGCCGATTAGAGACCTTAGTCGGCTCATAAATCGATTGAATTTGAGCCGATTAGTGATTATAAGGAAATGTCGGAATAGGAAAAAGCAATGAGTACAGATGAAAATTACGAATTGGAAATCGGCAGTGAAGGCCTTGATTACGATATTCTCGACGCCTCATTTAATCCAACCACGCAAGCCTTTATTACTCATGCGGGTATCAAACCTGGTATGAGAGTACTCGATGTCGGCTGCGGTGCAGGCGTAATGACTGCTTGGTTAGCAAAGCAAGTTGGTCCAAGCGGCCATGTTACCGCAATCGATAATAGTGACGTTCAATTAGCTTTTGCACGAAAACGATTAGAACGTGAACAATTAACCAATGCTGATACAAAAGTGTTATCGGTTTATGATATTAGCGAATTACATCAAAGCTTTGATCTGATTTATTGTCGATTTGTTTTGCATCATGTGCACAAGCCCCGCCAAACGATCAAACTCTTTTTTGATCATTTAAATCCAAATGGGATCTACATCGGCGAAGAAGGTATTATCAGCGCAGCATTTGCCTACCCGCCTTCGTTTAGTTGGCAGGGTTATCAACCGGATCTTAAACATCCCAACCAAGAGCAAGATGGTCTTGATCGCGATGGCGATTTTGGCATGAAGATCTTCTATTACACAAAACAAGCGGGTTTTGAAATTGATGATTGTAAAATTGTCCAACCGGTATTGTGGAAAAAGGAACAAAAACAAGGATTGCTGTCAGGTCTTGAAGCTTACAAAAAAACCGACTTATCACATGGCACCACCGAAGTTGAATGGCAACGCAAATATGACGAAATGGTGAGACTCATTAATGATGAGTCTCAAATGGTCGCATTTTATGGCAGCTGCCAAATTGCAGGTAGAAAAAAATAATGCCGAACAAAGACATTATTCAAGCTTATCTAGCTGAACATATTCCGATTACGCAAGCATTGGGTATTACGCTTGAAATAGCGACTAACAAGGTCATAGTTAACGCACCTCTACAAAAAAACATTAATCACAAAATGACGGCTTTTGGTGGTAGTTTACATGCGATAGCAACCATAGCTTGCTGGAGTCTTTTGTATCAGCATTTTATTGATGAGCTAGATCGCATTGAAATTGTTATTTCACATAGTGATGTAGATTATATACTGCCTGTTACCAGTGACTTTTGTGCTATTTGTAGTAACCCAGATGAAGCCGAGTGGAGTAGATTTAGTAAAATACTTAGCAAAAAAGGCAAAGCACGGATCACGCTGCATGCACAAATTTTTCAATTCGATAAATTAGCGGTAAATTATCGTGGGACTTTTGTGGTTTTAGCCAAAGCTTCATAAATTAGGATTGGGCGCTGATGCGCATCATCATGGCTGGTGAAAATTAGATGGGAACAGGCTTCATATCAATCTTGATATTAATGCAGGACCTACTTGGCGCTTTAAGAACGAACTCCACTTTTCGATTCGGGCCACGTTAGTAAAAACAATTATAGAGAGAATAAACATGTACGATTATCTTATGGATTTCACAAAAGTCGCAGCTGCAACAATAGCAACATTTGCAGTTACTAGTTTAGTGGCTATTGCAGGGTTAGTTGGACTGCAACAAATTGGTAAACACAATCGCACGACAAGAGAAAAGTTTGCACATGCAGGTGAAAAACTCAAACGAAGTGTGTTAAAAAAAGTTGCAAAAAGCGCGATCAAACATGATATAGATGATATTGCTGATGATGCTCTGGACAAGATCAGCGTCTCTTATCTTGTAACATTTGGCAACGATGTGATCCGTGGAATTGAGGTGGTTTCTTCATCATGCTTTGAGAATAAGAAGCAGTATAAGCGCAAGGGGTCGGGTATACCGTTGACCCAGGTTAAGTAAGGTTTAATCCAGCTCGGTCAACGGTATACCTGCCCCTTACTTCTATGTTCCTGCGCCCCTATCCGCCTACGCTAGCGTTGCAAGCATAGGCGTGACAAGTCGAGGCTTGGAATGTGGTTTGAATTTATTCAATTTTCTAAAAATACTTATGGGGGTTCCTCAGAACTTGCCCCCATTTCTACGGTTTATTATTACTTTTTAGGCGAATGTGGCTTTCTCCCTTTGTCATTTTGATCTTCGCTAATCTTATTCTCAAAAAGCTGAATTCTGGCTTGTACTGAATTTTCTGAATTTGTAGTCTTTGGTTTATGGCCAGACTTAGCCTCTTCACTAGGAGCTGCTGCTGCAAACAGAGCCAGACTGGTTTTTTCATATTTACTTTGTTTTACAGTTTGAGCCGCCATTTGTTGTTGCTGACGACGATTTGGATGTGGATATTCAATATTTTTATCCAAAATGAAAGTCACTTTTTTGGCACGTCGACCATCACCATCATTAGAATTATCACTAACGCGCTCACTCAGAGCAATAACGGCTGCTTGAGGTGAACTACGATTTACTGGCGCTTCTAAGTAATTGATCAAATCAGCATCGGATAACTTAATTTGATTTCGATTATTTGCAATATGCTGTGCAATTTGCTGTAATCGCGCACGCATTAAGTCATCACCTTGTCCACCTAATCCTGATTTCAATTGTTCAAGAAAGTCTTTTAATTCTACGTGGCCAGGTTTAGTTCCATCCTGCTCTTTATTTAAGTAATAAATAGCTGCGATTAAATGTTTGGCATCCATAGCATGAGAAACCAAACCGTATCCAAGTGCTTTAGCATGATCACCATTATGACTTTTTAACACGTTAGGATACTGCGCAACAACTTCAAAGCATTGATTTGCCATTAAATGTGCTTGAGTACTGGTACCGGCAACACCACTTGATAATTTCTTGGCTGTTTCTTCATCTTGTAATACGTTCTCAATCATCGCTAATAATTGTGCATTAGAACTGTCATTAATACGTTCTTTAATAGCCACTTCCTCGTAAGAGATAGCAATTTGATTGTTAGTTTGCATACCGTTTAATACTTTTTGAACATTTCCTAGTGCAGCATGCAGTTTCTCAAAATATGCTGGCGTAGCTTCTCGCGGTGTTTCATCTTTTTGATTGGGAACTGCCATGTTTTTTAAATTGCTCCAATCAACGCCAGCAATCTTTGGTTTTTGGATCCAGTTTGGTGCAACCGTTGCCATATAAGAAATTCTATTTTGACCAATCGATAAAATCACTGAGGACAACTTAATTGCCGTTCCACCTACGCCACCTAAGTTTGCTTCTTTATTGGTTTGCGCGTTATACATTACCGCTTTAACGAATAAGGGATCCGCCATTGCTGAAATAAATTCAGCATCTTGCCATATCATTCTTTGTAAAGAACTCGATCCATGCCACCCCATATTCGCTAAATCATTCCCGTATTTTTGTCGTAAATGCTCTTCCAAAGCGGATACTTCTTTCAGCTTCTTTTTCATTTTAGATTTTTCTTTTGAAATTAATTGGATTGGGGGTATTACAGCTTCTTTTTTTGACCATTCATTTGCAATGGCTTGGCCTTGCTGAAACTGCGTGTCAAGCTGCTGAAGTGTAGCCCCTAGGTTTTCACTCGAGGTTAACAATTCACCTACCGATGGCCCAGGGCCATATTCAAGGGCTGAGGCGATTTCACTTTCTATGACTTTACTAGGTAATATTTTCCTCAATATCAGTTTGAATCGATTAGCCATATTACACCACTCTACATATAAGTCGGCCACATGGCTTATATACTATCACAAAAGGATCTTGATTGATGCTGAGTAAATGAGCAATGGCACATCAGTGCACTTACAACTAATTAGAGAAAATGGAATGGGGTCAAGTATTGAGGGATCCCAATAAGAAATTTAGAAATTAAATAATCTCAAAGAGATGGCTAGATGTGCTTAGGGTTATATAGCTACCCTTGACGCGATTTGTTCCTACGCCGCAATGGGCGCAGGAAATAAATTATCGGGATCTAGCAGGACTTAACTCTATTGCCAGTTATTGGCTCCAAACCGGCACATTTTCAATATGAGATTCAGATTCATCTGGATTTAAGTAGGTAATTTTTCGTTTAGACATATCAACAACATAGTGTGATGCGCCCTGTGATGCTATATCAGCAAGAAATTCCATATATGATGTCTTTTCTTGCATGTGTTTTATTATAGACTCTTTCACACCTTGTGCTGAAAATGCTTTAGCAATTTTTAATGGGTGAAATCCAGGTAACGCAGGTTCTTGAAAAGTTCCAAAGTTACCATAGAAAATTGATTCATATTCATTTTTAAAATTTACTCTGTAACTGGTAACGCCTGCCTCTATAAGCGCTTCAAATGTTTTAGGGTAAGGCCATTTGTTTAGTTTTGAATTTGCCAATACTTGCTCTAGTTTATTCATAGTTTACTTCTCCACTTTATCTTCTTGCATATTCAGTAGCCATCCATCCAGTCTCATACCTGGAATATTAGCAATTATTTTTTTCATAATAAGTCGAAATTGAATTACTTCACTTTCGGTTAACTGCCCAAAGAATTGTTCTTCATTTTTCTTGGCTTCTTTAATTAATTTTGGCACCAATTTCTTGGCCTCATCAGTTAATTCAATTTTCCCAGAACGTCGATCCTTACCAGGTTTATGTAAAAGCATATTATCAACAACTAATTTTTCAACAACTCTTGAAATAGTGCCTTTATCTACCTCGATATATTCCGCTAGTTCGCCGATTGAACTAGCTTGCTGATCATAAATTGCAATCATAATACACCAAGCAGGCACGCTAATATTATATAAGGCAAGGCGCCCTTCAAAGGTTTGATGAACATGGGTTCTTAATCTGGTTAACCAATAGCCAATATGTGTTTTAAGGGTGTTGTTATTCATGAAAAGGCAACCTCAATAGCCTTAACCCAAGATGCAATCTGAGCTGATATTTCTGTTGGGTAATCTTCCATATGAGAATATTTTCCTATTCCCAAAAAGTAACCTGTTACATTATTTGCAGACTTAATAAATTCCTCTGCTTTAGCTCGAGTAAAAAAGGCAGCAGGATCAGTATAAAAAAACAACTGTGGAATGTCAGTATGTTTCAGCCATTCGAAATTCATATCTACAATTTCACAAAATTCCTTTGGACTATTTTCAATTGGTAAATTTCTCGGTCCACCATCCCAGAGCACTTTTCTTTTCTCAATGTCAACAAATGGCATTGTATAGGCAGTGATCTCTTCTTCTGTAAAGGCTCTTAACGCACTATAAATAAACGCATTTTTTATCAAGGCATTTTGATTGATCAGCATGTCATGGTTAACAGTATCATCTCGAAACTTTTTAAAATATTCTCTTGATTGCGGACTCGATGGGTTAAAGTCATCCCATTTTTTAAATGAGCCTAACATTGGTTCAATATACGAAATTCCCTTGGTGTTATTTTCATGGGTTCTTGCATACCAGGCAGCCATATTAGCGCCATAGCTATGCCCAACAATAATAATGTCTTTTAATCCCTTCTTAGCAATAAACTCACATAAGTATTGAAATTGGGTGGTTTGGTCGTAAGTAATAGTGGGAAAATCGGATTTGCCATGCCCAATCATATCGACTGCTATACACCGAGTAGAATGTTGCAAATTATTGATCACGTTACGCCATAAGTACGACCAAGATGGTGTTCCATGCAAAAATAAAATAGTTGGGCCATTACCGACATCGATATAATGCATTTTTGAACCAAAAACTTCTAAATATTGGCTCTTGAAAGGTAATTGCGAAAAATCGGACATCTTTGTACTCCCTATTTGAATAGTAGTACTTTAGTTGTCGTGACAACGGTTGTCAAGACAATTTACGAATCGATTCTATCTTTTTGATATTTAAGGACTTTATTGGCATGCAGTTTGCTAAGCACCTCATTCTGAGCATGTTAGCCTTGCTGTAGTGATTTCACGCCTATAGTCCTAATGCATTAGGATTAATTTCATTCTACCACCTCTAAAAACTATTAATCCTACTGTATTGGGATTTTAATATACATTGTGCTAATATTAGTTATAAGTCTATTAGAGTAGGATTAATATGGCTAAGCAAATTAAGGTGCATCCA
>CAZCXZ010000123.1:0-490 GCA_964502705.1 Uncultured Candidatus Berkiella sp.
GGCTTGCCGCTATCGATATGCTTGCTAATCCAGGTTTGGTCAACTTCGAAACCAGGGAAGCTGGTCACAAACGTTTGACGTGGCATTTTGCCTTTTTGCACACAAAGACCCATTATCGCTCTTTCGTGTGAACGCACATCTTCTAACATGCTGCGCATAAAACCGACGAGTTCTTCAAACAAGCGGGTTACGAATTTAAACACACCAAATACACTTGCTAAATCGGTATAGCATTGTTGGGTTTCAGGATGATCAAGTCCGAGTTTCGCTTCAGCTTCAACAACTTTATTGTAGGCTTCACGTAAACGATTAAAATGGAAAGCCGCTAATTCAGGATCAGGGCCTGATTCCAACTCATCTGATTCTGTGGAATCAGTTTCTTCTGCTTCATCGTCACCTTTTGCAACAGCAGCACCATTGGTGGCTGCGCCGCTGGCTGGGGTCGCTGATTTTGCAACAGAGGATTTTGCTGGTGACAGTGGCGGTGGTA